>JAUUYW010000467.1 GCA_030590265.1 Candidatus Krumholzibacteriia bacterium | reverse complement strand
GCCGGCTGGTCGTAACCGCCATCCTCATTCAAATCCGCGAGACTCTTGCGCAGGGCATCGACCACACGCAGGAATATGTTCAGGGCTGTTTCGTCGGCCGTGATTTCACCCTCCACCACCTTTTCCAAGGTCGTTTCGGTTTTGTGGGTGAGTTTTTCCAGGTGGGTGTAACCCATGAAACCGGAGTTGCCTTTGAAACTGTGCAGGCAGCGCAGGGCTTCGGCGAGGTCCACGTCCTTGGCCTCTCCATCCAGGGCCTTCAGGAGATCCTGTTCTGACGAATCCAACAACTCTTCGGCTTCTTCGATGTACTTGTCGTGCATGTCGGATGTGATGGTGATTTTTGGGAATTGCACCACGGGATCTTCAGGCTCAGCGGCATCTGATTCTGAAACACTGTCCGGATTCAGCTTGGCCTCTATGGAGACCTGCAATCTGGCCACCAGGTCATCCACTTCGTCAGAAAAAGTATCATCTTTGCCGGATTCCTCCAGATCATCCATGACCTTGCGCAGCAAATCGATGGTTTGCAGCAGAAGCGTCACATCAGAGCCACCGAGCAGGGCTTCTTCCTTGCGGAAGATATCCAATAAGTTTTCAGCTTTGTGGGTCAGCTTTACTATGCAATTCAGCTCCAAAAATCCGGCGCTGCCCTTCATGGAATGGAACAGCCGAAAAATGCTGTTGATCATTTCCAGATCAACCTCACCACTGTCGGCTGAACTTTGTTCCAGCTCCACCAGTTGAGGTTCGACGTCATCCATCATTTCAGCGCCTTCTTCAACAAACGCGGCAAAAATTTCCAGATCTCCATCATCAAACACAACAAAACTCCCCATTCAGAGGTTGCTTATGGTCCCCGGGAAGCCTCAGGCCTCCCGGTGGTAGGTTTTCATGGGGAATTATTCGGCGAAATCGATGCAAACTTGAACAGTATTAGTGGACGACGGTAATCTTGATTACCGAGCGGGAGCCATCGATTTCCATGGTGGCCCAATAGACGCCGGCAGCAACCATGGCACCATCGTTGTCACGGTGATTCCAGACATATTCGTTGAAACCGACCTCAGGAATGACCAGTCCCAAATCCCGGCGGGTCACTTCGCGGCCCCGGGCATCCAAAATCCGAACCACAACCTGAGCCGCAGCTGAAAGCCGGTAACGCAAATAAACATAGTTATCCAGCGATGGATTGGGATAAGCCAGGATCAATCCTTCAATCTCACCGGAACCGGCGGCAGGAACCCACAAAACGCTGGGATCCGGATCCAGTTCCACCGAAACAACCGCCGATGACACCTCAACAGTGGCCGAAGCAGTGCGCCCACTCAAATGCAGCGAGAAGGTTTCTTCGCCCGCTTCAGTGGTGACCACAATGGGAAAAATGTTGTCGAAAATACGGCTTTGGGTTTGGCGCAGGGAAAACTCAAGTCGGGTGTTGGGCCCTGCATTTCCCTCGCTGGTTTGGTATTGAAAGACAATGCGCGGCGATTGTGTTGTTTCCAGATACGGCCAGAAAAAGTTATCCAGCTCCTGTCCGGAAACCGATTCAGCCAGATCGATCAACTCCTGGGTGACGACATTTCCGCCTGGCCGACCTCCACCGTTGGCCCATTCATCCAGGAAATGGAAAAAATCCACATCGCCGATCCGGCGGCGCAACATATGCAATATCCAGGAGCCCTTGTCGTAGATCACTCTTCCTGGAAACACCGGCACCGGATCGTAAACCGGTCCCTGAACAGCCCAAACAGCCTCGTCTCGATCAAAATTGAGGTAAGCCATGTAGGCATCAGGGCCCCTCTGATCTTCACGCCAAAGCGCTTCAGAATAGGTGGCGAAACCCTCATTCAGCCAAATATCGGCCCAATTCAGGGGAGTCAGGCTGTTGCCGAACCACTGATGGCCCAACTCGTGAACAATGAGCCAGTCGCGGGAACCATCCCCCAGCAGGGAGCCATGACCGATGCTGGTGACGGTGGTGTGTTCCATGGCCCCGGACCAGAAAAATTCCGCATGCCCGTATTTTTCACCCAGAAAAGGGTACGGGCCGAAATACCGTTCACAAAAATCCATCATCAGGCACATGTCAGCAAAATCTACCAGGGCATCGTCGTAATCAGGAGGAACCACCCAGTGGCGCAAAGGAACATCAGAACCCAGGGAAGTGGTGCATTCTTCGGAAATCAACAGGTAATTACTCACTGCCACTGAGACCAAATCCGTGGCCATGGGGTAGGCTTCCTGCCAATGGTAGGTTCGCCATCCCGCTTCGGGATCCTCCTGACCCACCTGGGTGCCGTTGGAGACTGCAATCAGGGTATCGGGAACGGTGATGCTGACAGCGGTGAATGCCTTGTCATCAGGACGATCTTTGCACGGCCACCAGTACTTGGCATAAGCAGGCTCACTCATGTTGGCCACGTTGGGAGCCGAATGGCCACCGAAGCTGTAGGTGCGGTAGACAAGTCCACGATCAATGGCCGGCTCACGCGGTTGTCCGGAGTATTCCACCACCAGGGAATCCACTGTGCCCACGGCCAGAGGCTCTGAAAGCTGCACCACAACAGAATCGCCTGGCATCTGATTGAATACCAGCTCGGAGCCATGCTGGACAATGCGATCAACACCCAGCTGTGTGTCCAAATCGAAGACAAAATTTTGCAGATCAGGCACCAGACTGGTGAATTTCATTTTCACGGACCCAACCAGGCTGGTATTGGATGGATCAATGCGCAAGACAAGG
>JAUUYW010000288.1 GCA_030590265.1 Candidatus Krumholzibacteriia bacterium | reverse complement strand
GTGTCCAACCCCTGGGTGGCCAGCTGGATGACCTGATCGGCAGTGCGCAGACTGGCGACCAAAAGGCGGGTGCTGGAACCACTGCCATTGAGGATGTCCTGCATTTTCAGGACGGCAGCGGTGCCATCGCGACCGGCATCGTCGATACGGCCGAGGTATGGGGCGGCGTAGTCGGCGTCGAAACCAGCGGCCAGTAGAATTTGGCTGGGATTGAAAATACCCGTCAGAGTAATACGGCACCCTGATGCCGCCAACTTTTCGGCAACAATCAGGCCTGTTTCGGTGGCGGGCACCTTGACCAGTACGGCAATGCCCAAGCCTGCCATCAGGGCCAGTTGGCTGCCGGTGCTGATCATCTCTTCAGGGGAGGTGCCCCAGGTTTGCAGATGGATTTCACCACAACCGCAATCTATTGCCTGCCGGGTGAGTTTTTCAAGGTTGTCCAGGGTGCAGGCCTGACCGGCTCTTTCCAGCAGCACAGGGTTGGTGGTTACACCACGAAAGACACCCCAAGGCAGAAAACGCTGCCAGTCGTCGGGGTTGGCTGAATCGAGGTACAATTGCAGGCCGGACTCACGCTCGGGCAGGGCCAGGTCATCATCGGCCATTTCAAACAGGTCCATGGTAATTCCTTTGTGGTGGGCAGAATCAACCAAAGAGGTTGAGTTGTCCGCCTTTGTCGTCCCAAATTTGTTTCAGGTTTTCGGGGCGGTCGCAGATGGCGCTGTTGACATCCCGGGAAACGGGCCAGGCTTGCAGCAAATCATTGGTGTCGGGCTTCAGCAATTTGTGGAGCTCATCAGCTTTGGCCGGGTCGATGGTCAGCCAGAATTGCCAATCGGCCTCGGGTAGTATCAGGGGCATGCGATGATGGATGGGACGCATCAGCTTGTCGGCCGCCGTGGTCAGGATGGTGCAGCTGTCCACCACATGGCCGCCAGGATATTCGTGTTGATCCCAGATGCCCGCCAGGGCAAAAGGACGCTGATCCTTCTGGCTGAAATAGTACGGTTGGCTGCCACTGGAGCGTTTTTGCCATTCAAAAAAACCATCCACGGGAATGAGGCAGCGACGTCGGGTGAATGCGTTCTGGAAAGCTGGCTTCTCGGCCACCGTTTCACTGCGGGCGTTGATCAGCTTTGGGCCGTGGTCAGG
Organism: Candidatus Krumholzibacteriia bacterium; assembly: GCA_030590265.1. GTDB lineage: Bacteria > Krumholzibacteriota > Krumholzibacteriia > LZORAL124-64-63 > LZORAL124-64-63 > LZORAL124-64-63. Next base: position 3,538 of record JAUUYW010000288.1, on the reverse strand, counting down.
GCCTTTTTCCCAGGGCAGGGTCAAACCCCAGTTGAGCAGGCGCAGGATGCTGCCCGCCGAAGTGGGGTTCGGTACGACACAGGCGAGGTCCTGGCCGGGACTGATGTTGTAGCGGGCCTCAAGCTCGGGCACCAGATCCAAAAAGAACCTGGCGGCGATCACGGCAGGTGGTGAAGAGAGAACGACGCGGCCGCACACTGTTATCAACCTCGGGAATTGGGATGGGTGATTTGTGAACAGGTTTATAATATAGGAACTTTGCTTGGTGTCCAGTCTTGTGCACATCTTTCGAGTCATCCTCCGGGCCATTTCTGACCCGGAGGAAAACTCGTAACTTACTGCACTAACGTCAGCTTCCTGACCGAGCTGATCACGCCATCAATTTCCAAACTGCTGAAATAAACTCCACTGGCCAGACCATGGGCATTCCAGGCATAGGAATGGTCACCCGCACCCAGTGGCCCTTCATGCAAAACCTGCACCAGGCGACCACGGCTGTCGTGGATCAGAACCCGACCATGGGTGTCTTCAGCCAACCGGAAGCTAAGCTCCGTCTGAGGATTGAAGGGGTTGGGGTGGCATTGCAAATCAACCTTGTTGAAATCCGCAACGGGCACCGGCGACAGACCAAATTCGGTGGAGTAGGTGTAAGAGGCACTGATGTTTGAATTGACATTGGCTACGGTCAAAACCGCTTCGCTGTAACCTTCATGATGTTGGAATATGGCTTCGTTGCGGTCACCGATAACCACCGGGTCTACGATGGTGGGCAATCCCGGTTCTTTGGAAGTGACGAAGAGCCGAAATTCGCGCGAATCGTTTCCGTCGAAGCTGATGGCCAGGGGTTCATCCAGAGCCAACAATCGCATGCTCTCGCCGGCCCACCCACTGATGGTGCCGCTGCCGCTGGCTGGGCTGCTGGAGTGGATTCTCCAGGCCCAGAACAGGGGCAGGGTATCGCCTTCGTACCCGTAACGGCCGTCGCCGATGCTGGAGTCGTGCAGGTAGTTGGCCATGCACCAGTCGCCAAAAATGTCGCCCATGTTAGGGTCGCCACCCAGGTTTTCCAGGGATGTGCGGTAACCATCCATGCTGTTGAGGGGGTTGTGACAGACATCGTAAATAAGGCTCTGGCCACCATACTTTTCGTACATGTAGAGAGTCCACAAGTAGGTTTTGATATAGTCGGCCCAGGCGCCGGTCCAGTTGGTGAGGCGGTTGTCTGTGTTGGTGTTGAAACCACTGATGGTATCGGGATTTCCGAACAGCCACATGGCCAGCTCGGCCAGGCCTTCGTCGACCCAGGATTCTTCGTTCTGGTCGGTGTTGAAGTGGATCAGATGCTCGAACTCGTGGGCCATCACGGCCATCATGTAGTTGCCATCAGGCTCGCCGTTGTCAGTGGCCATGTAGATGACATCGGCTTCGTTGCTGGCCCACTGCTGGCTGCCGTCGGGATACTGGTCAAAGACCCAGAAGAAACCGTCGGCGGCGATATTGAACCTATAGTAGAGCAGGAAGATCCTCTCCTGGCCATCAAGGTTGTTGGGCGGGTCGCCGAAGTGGGACGTGTTCAGGTCCCAGATGCCCTGGTCGGGAAAGTTGCCCACACTCTGGTTGTCGAAATGGTCCACGATGCGGTCGACGGCATCCTGGTCCATGCCAGCGACGTTCCATTCGTCATCGTCCACAACCACGAAGACGTTGTCGCCCATGCCACGAATGGTGCAGGGTTTGAGATTGGCCACAGGCATACCTGTGAGATCCCAGATATACCAGTCCCAGGTGTCGCCCAGTTGAGGGTCGTCAGGGACGGAGCGATTTTGTTGCCAGAGACCGTCGGCTTCGAGTTGGGCTTTGGTGATGGCGAAGTCTTCGGTGGGTTTGGGTAGTTTGCTGGTGGGGCAGTTGATAGCCAAAGCAGTGTTGAAGCCTACGATCAAGAGCAGGGTCAAAAGAAAAAATGCCGAAATGGCACCGTGGGGGTGAAGCAATACCAAACGCATGGGCAAGACCTTCCGTTACAGAAAAAGGAATCATTTCCATCAGAGTATCACAAATTGCCCGATTTGTTGAAAAAAGCTGGGGAAGTTGGTGGGGGATCACCACGCCTGGCAGTTTCTTTATAATTTCTTTATGATTTCTTTATGATTTGACGTCCAGCCGATTTTCCAGTACACTAAGTATGTCAGTATTGGAATTGACGCTTTTATGAAGCTGAAATACAAACCCCAAGCATCCCAGGATATTGATGAGCGCAGCCTTTCTGAAGACTCTTCTCTTTTTTGTGTTTACCGCTATGGTCGGTGCGTTCCCCTGTCTTGCCCTGGACAATCTGGAACCTTGCATTGAACTGAATCGTGCAGATGCTTATGGAGCGTTCCAAGAGGCTTTGCCCATCACCAGTGAGAATTTGGACACGGAATTGCTTTCCGTTTGTTGCCCCAGCCCCATAGCTCCCGGATTTATTGCCTATACTCTGGCTTCACCCCAAAAGGTTGGACTGAGTGTTTATGATCAGAAGGGGAGTGAGGTTGTTCACCTGGTGGATCGCACCATCGCCAGTGGTCATCATCGTGCTTTGTGGGATGGTTGCAAGAAAAATGGGGATACAGTTCAGGATGGGACTTATTACCTGCTTATGAAAACCGAAGAATCGGTTAAGTTGCGAAAGATGGTGTTGGCCAGGTAGCCATTTTCCAGCCGGCTGGACTATTATCAAAGAAAGGACCTGGGACAAGCCCGGGTCCTTTCTTCTGATATATATGGAGATATCAAGCTCCAGCCAGCGCCTGCCTCTCATGCTTAGGCAAAGTTAGTGTCGGATCCTTCTTGATACGAATCTTCTGCAACAGGAAAACCCCTCCCCACAATGCCAGCCCCAACGCATCAATAGCAAGGTCAGGCATGGAGATACCAACCTTGTGCACAATATGGGGGAAGAAGAGAATCACTGTGGCAACAGCCATGATAATCCACTCAGGAATGCTCATCCCACAGGACAAATATCCCATGGTCAAGCTGCCGAAGGCAACCGTGGCCATGGTTATCGTAAGGAAGGTCATGACAATTTCAAGTGGGGTCCCATCCAGCAGGAAACCCCGGCTGTAGGCAAAAAGGAATGGCCCGATGTAGAGGAACTTGGCGAACTTGAAACTCGTCCAACCGGTCTTCCAGGGATCAGCTCCGGCAATGGCGGCGCCTGCATAGGCGGCCACACAAACCGGTGGCGTTATGTTGGAATCCTGGCTGAACCAGTACACGATCATGTGCGATGATATCAGGACCCAGGAGACATGCCCGATCATCTCCCTCGAAATTTCCATGTCGGCCAATGGCATACCGAAGTGTTGCATGGCTATCATGTTGGACACCGAGCCCACAGTGAGCACGGCGGTGATCAAATAGGCTGCCGTCACCGGCACACCCATACCCAAAACCAGCGAAGCAATGCCGATCAGCAGGATGGCCACCGGCAAATATCCACCGGACAAACTGATGATGATGTCGGAAAACTTCAGGCCGATGCCGGAAAGGC
>JAUUYW010000026.1 GCA_030590265.1 Candidatus Krumholzibacteriia bacterium | reverse complement strand
GCTGTCTCTGGTCATGTCTCCGAGGGGGAAAACATGTACAAGTTCGCCATTTTCGCCAGTCTGATTCTGTCCTTGATCTCTTCCCTACCTGCTCTGGCCACCGACCACCCACAAATGACTCTCGATCATCGAAGTGAGTTCCATGGGGGCCTGACCGATTTTGCCGGGGCCTCTCGTGATACGATTTTTCTGGTGGGCCCCTGGGGCAGTGGTGCCCAGGTCAATGGACAGTTTCAAAATCCCAATGGCGACCCAGCCTGGAATGGCTGGACTTCCATGGATGTCACCCAGATCACCGAGAGCCACTGGCACATCAGTGACTACAACGCAGCAGATTTGAACTCCACGCCTAACAACCTGGCCATGTACTGCGGAGATGAAACAATCCCTGCCTGCGCGGCTCCTGATGTTGAAGGTGGTTATGGGAACGGTTGGAATGATGTCCTCCAGTTCACCTACACAGTGACCAATTCTGCAGAGCCTTGCGGTGTCACAGTCAGTGGTGTTTTCAGTCACAACACCGAGCCGGGTTACGACTTCACATTCTTCAGTTATGAAACTTCCAGCGGAATGGTGGAAATGGCCATGGTCGATGGTGTCGGTGTTGCCGTTCCACTCAGCCACAGCCTAACTTACGAGCCCCAAGACTACATTGGCCCTGACCAGGATCAGGTTCGCTTCGAAATCAAGGTGACCAGTGATGGTGCCTGGTCGGATGAGGATTGCCTCTATAGCGGCAATGGCGCCTGCCAGGTTGATGATTTGCGGGTCCAGTGTTCCAACGGCAATTTTGACAACACCTCGGATTTCCAGGATGGCCTGGGAGATTGGGAAGTTTTTGTTCCTCTCGGCACGGGCGATTTCGCCGCTTTGTGGTCACAACTTGAAGATGTGGATCCCTGCGTATCCAACTACACACCTCAAGTCGCCTTCATTGATGACGGAAACAGGGTCCCCAATGTAGGCCCCAGTTATTGCATAACCTGGTGTTATGGACCGGGTGGCTACATCGTCAATACAACCGGTGGCGCCGCTGCTGAAACCAATCCTGATGCCTATCTGTACAATGCCGTCGATAGCCCCGTGCTAACCTGGCCAGGGGATGAATACAATGGCGCCTCGCTGCATTTTGATGTGTACCGTCATGAAGACCTCTCCAATGATTCACCAGGAATGTTTTACAACTGGGACGTGCGATCGGCTGTGGATCCTGCCGACCTTGAATCCAATCCTTGGCATAATCGCTCATTTGTATATTACGGCGGTCCCGATTACATACGAGGCCAGTTTGTCATCTCCGACCTTCTGGTGCCCGGCCGCACAGTGACTCAGGTTCGATGCACCGTGATGGAAATGGGTTGGGTGTGGGGCTGGAATGGTGATGATGGTTACCCTGCTCCCTACTTCGACAATTTCCGCTATGCCGCCTTCACTTACGATGGACCGGCCCTTTACACCCGGGAATTGCAGCTTGCTCAAGACAACTTCCCGGAGATCGGCCACCTCGACCTGGACAATCTCGCAGGTATGAACGTGCGTTTTGACGCGGCCAGGAACAAAGGTGATGATGCCGCCAACGTGCCCGGCGATTCCATCACCTGTGATGTCACGTCTGTGCGCAGTGGAGGGGAGTTGACGGTCAATCGTTTGCATTACACCATGCAGCGCAACCCTGTTTTCGATTCTGTGCGGGATGGCAGTTGGGGCATCGAGGGATTCGTGGATGGCCGGCAGGCGGTCAGCGGTGCTGGCTATCCGATACCGGACAAGTTTGCCTATGATCTGCCAGATAGCGGCTTTCTGTTTCCTGGAGATGTGCTTCACTATTACATAAGCGCCACTGATGAAGTTGCTCAAAGCGATCCCAGAACGGCCACCTTGCCTGCGGATATTTCAGGTTTCGGCGACTTTTCAGAGCCTTTGGCTTACAACTCCAGCTTCCAGGTTCATTGTCTGCCGAGCGTGAATAGTTATGGCAACCAGCCGACAATTCTATTTTGGAATGACTTTGCAAATCGTGGTGGAGAGGATGCCTGGTTTGGTGCTCTGACAAACCTGGGTTATGAATTGGGCGAGGACTATGACCTCTACTATACAAACGCCCCCACCTCGGGAGTGGGCAATGGACTTGGGGGCCGGGCCACTACCGCTCTGCTTTCGGGTTACGAGGTCCTTCTTTACACATGTGGTAATTTGAGAAATTTCACCATCTCCAATGGAGATTCCTCGTTGGATCCCGGCAATGATGTCCAGTTGCTGACCAGCTGGTTTGAGCAGGGAGAAGTGAAGGCTTTTTTCAGTGGTGATGACTTGGTCTCTGATCTTTTTCAGTCCGGCCCTCTTGGCAATGCCTTCCTCAGTGACTACTTAAATGTAAACCTGGAAAACAGTAATATTCGTCCGATGATCAACAACCAGGCAACTCCGTTGGTGAAGACCGTACCTGGCAACAGCGTTTTTTACTACTCTCCGAGTTGGGTTGCCTACGGTGGTTGCCTGGGTATCAATACCTTTGATGCTGTTACGACAGGCCCCGAGGCAGAACGTCTGGCACGCTTTACTGACCCGGCCGGAAATCCCGAATATATTTATTCCGCCGCCACTCTAAATCATAGTGATGATGACAAGATTATCAGTCTTCCATATGACTTAATGTACATCTACAGTGATCAAAGTTCTTTTCCCCATAATTTGTCCGCCCGGGCCGATGTGCTGGAGCAAGTTTTGCATTATTTTGAGTTGGGACCAGTGGGCGCTGTTGATGTGCCTGGAGCTGGGGTTTTCTCAACGCAGAATTATCCAAATCCGTTTAATCCCCGTACCCGGATTGAATTCAATCTGCCCAAGGCGGGGCACCTGGGATTGAAGATTTTCAATGTGCGTGGTGAACTGGTAAGAACATTGATTGATGAGGAACGTGAAGCGGGCTCCGATCATATTATGTGGGATGGGATCAATGATCAGGGAAGTGGCGTGTCCTCTGGCGTGTACTTCTATGAAGCCCGGACTGCGGGTGATGTCGTGGTCGGTAAGATGGCTTTGGTGCGATAGATGTTTTTTGTGTAGCTGGTTAATAAATTCAGGAAAATGGTGCTTCATGTCTACGAGGGGGGAAACATGTTTAAGTCCGTTAGGTTCGCTATTTACGTGCTGCCAATTTTGATTTCTCTTCCATTGCTGGCGGCCGAGTTGCCTCAACGTGCCTTGGGGCATGACAGTGTTCTGCACGGCGGGAATTCCCTGACCGCCAAAGCCAATCCCGATTCGGTATTTCTTATGGGTCCCTGGGGCAGTGGTGCTCCGGCCAATGGGCAGTTCCAGAACCCCAATGGAGGACCGGCCTGGAATGGTTGGACTCATTATGACCCCACCCGACCAACTAGTAATCATTGGCACATCAGTGATTACAACGCAGCAGATTTGAACTCCACCGAAAATAATCTGGCTATGTATTGCGGGGATGAAAATTACCCTGCCTGCTCGAACGATGATGTTGACGGGGGATACGGGAACAGTTGGAATGACATTCTGCAATTCAATTACACTGTGGTCACTTCTACCGAACCCTGCGAAGTCACCGTCAGTGGAGTGTTTAGTCATAACACGGAACCAGGTTATGACTATACCAACTTCATTTTTGTCAATGCGGATGGCCGGGTTCCTATGGCAGGATTCGATTGGATTGGAGTGGCTGTCCCTTTTAGCTACAACCTAACCTACGAACCTGGCGAATATATCGGCGAAAACAATGACCAAGTTCGATTTGAAATCACAGTGACCAGCGATGGTGCCTGGTCGGATGCCGACTGTCTGTACTTTGGAAACGGCGCCTGCCAAGTCGATGATTTGCGGGTCCAATGTTCCAACGGTGACTACGACAATACATCTGATTTTCAAAACGGTTCTGGGGGTGACTGGGTTTTAGACTATCCCTTGGGGACGGGTGACTTTACCGATTTGTGGATTGGCCTGAACGATATCGATCCATGCCGTACCAACTATTCTCCCCAGGTTGCTTTTATTGACGATGGGACAAAGGTTCCAGGGGTTGGGCCCTCCTATTGTCAGGACTGGTGCTATGGGCCAGGTGGGTACGTTGTGAACTACACAGGTGGTGCGGCAATACAAACCAATCCCGATGCTTATCTGCACAATGCTGTAGAGAGTCCGGTTCTGACTTGGCCTGGTTCCTCGTATTTTGGTGCCCAATTGTCCTTTGGTGTCTATCGGCATTCTTTTTTGAACGGTTCTATGGCTCATATTTCTTATACTTGGAGCATTCGCTCCGCTTCCGATTCATTCAGTCTTGAAAATGCTCCATGGCAAGACCGAGGTTTTGTTTATTTTGGCGGTCCCGATTACATAAGGGCCGAGATTGATGTGACGGACCTTCTTGAACCGGGCCTTTCTGTTGCCCAGGTTCAATTAACTGTTTTACAGATAAATAATTGGTGGTGGGAAAATGATGCTACCCCCGCCCCCTACTTCGACAATGTCCGCCTCGTAGCCTTTAACACGGGCACCCCTGCCATTACTGCCCGAGAAATGGATTTGGCCCAAGACAACTTCCCCGAAATCGGGCACATCGACCTGACAAACCTTGCTGGCATGAACGTGCGTTTTGATGCCGCCAACAACAATGGTGACGGTGCTATAAATGTGCCCGGCGATTCTATCGTTTGCACGGTCGCATCGATGAGGGTTGGCGGAGAATTGGTCAGCAACCGCCTTCATTACACCATGCAGCGCAACCCTGTTTTTGATTCCGTGCGAGACCCAAATTGGGACCCTACAGGCTTTGTAGATGCCCAGCCTGCGATAGACAACTCCGGCAACCCGGTGTTAAACAAGTTCGCTTTCGATTTACCAGACAGCGGCTTCCTTTTTCCCGGTGACGTGCTCCACTATTACATCACTGCTACTGATGAAGTCGACAATTCGGAGCCCATAACAGCAACTTTGCCTGCCGATGTCTCAGGTTACGGCGACTTTTCAACCCCCTTGGCTTACAGCTCCAGCTTCCAGGTTCATTGCCTGCCGAGTGTGGATGGTGAAGGTTTCCAACCACCCATCCTATTCTGGAATGACTTCGGCAGCCGAGGTGGGGAAGAAGAATGGCTCGGTGCCCTGCTCAACATTGGTCTGCACCAGGGCGAACATTATGACTACTACTACACCAACGCCCCAGCCTCAGAAGTTGGCAATGGTCTGGGAAGTCGGGCGACTTCATCGCTTCTTGAGGGTTACAGCGACCTTCTTTATACCTGTGGTGATCTGGGAGCTTTCACCATAGCCAATGGCGATGCTGAGCAAGCCCCCAGTCCGGATGTGCAACTGCTGGCTGAATGGTTCAGCCAGGATTCAGTGGATGCTCTCTTCTGTGGCGACGATTTGGCCTCTGATCTCACTCGATCAGGTGTCCTCACCAACGCCTTTTTATCCGACTATTTGAATGTTTCAAGGCATGCCTCGGACTTGCGTCCTTTAATCAACAATCAGGCCACGCCTTTGGTGAAAACTGAACCGGGCAACAGCGTTTTTTACACCACGTCCAATTGGATAGCCTATGGTGGTTGTGATGGTATCAATACTTTCGATGCTGTCAGGGTAGGTGATGGAGCAGAGCGTTTGGCCAGCTTTTGCAATGTAGACGGCAATCCCGATTTTGAATTTTCTGCGGCTACTCTTAATCAAACCGGTGATGATCGAATCATCAGTATTCCTTATGACTTCATGTCCATCTACACCAACCCGGATGACGAGGGTAATGGTTTGTCGGCCAGGGTCAATATGTTGAGTGAGGTTTTGGCCCTGTTTAACATCCCTGGCGTTTGGAATCCGTCGGATGTACCTGAAGTTGCGGTATTCTCGGTGCAGAATTATCCCAATCCGTTTAATCCCAGTACTCGCATTGAATTCAATCTGCCCAAGGCCGGGCACTTCGGATTGAAAGTTTTCAACGTGCGTGGCGAACTTGTGAGAACGTTGATTGATGAGGACCATGAAGCGGGTGCCGACCACATTATGTGGGATGGAACCAACGACCAGGGAAGCGGCGTGTCCTCCGGTATCTATTTCTACGAAGCCCGCACTGGGGGAGGCGTGAAGGTCGGAAAGATGGCTTTGGTGCGTTAGATGCTTGGTTTGAAGCTGGTGCATATTTGCTGGCAATTGCGCTTCATATCTATGAGGGGTTAAGCATGTTTAAGTCTCTATGGTTTGCTATTGTTGTACTGCCCGTAATGATTTCTCTGCCTTCGCTGGCGGCCGAGTTGCCTCAACGTGCCTTGGGGCATAACAGTGTTCTGCACGGCGGGAATTCCCTGACCGCCAAAGCCAATCCCGACTCGGTATTTCTTATGGGTCCTTGGGGCAGCGGTGCTCAAGCCAATGGTCAGTTCCAGAATCCTAATGGAGGACCGGCCTGGAATGGGTGGACTCATTATGACGTTACTCAAACAACAAGTAGTTATTGGCACATCAGTGATTACTACGCAGCTGATTTGAATTCCACCGAAAACAATCTGGCTATGTACTGCGGGGATGAAACTTATCCTGCTTGTACGAACGATGATGTTGTCGGGGGGTACGGAAACTCTTTGTATGAAATTCTGCGATTCAATTACACTGTGATTGACCCTACTGAACCCTGCGAAGTCACCGTCAGTGGAGTGTTCAGTCACAACACGGAACCAGGTTATGATTTTACCAACTTCTACTTTGTAAATTCAGAAGACCAGGTTCCCATGGCCGCCATCGACGGGGTCGGGGTGGCCGTTGTTTTCAGTCACAGCCTTACCTACGAACCAGGCGATTATGTCGGCGAAAACAATGAACAAGTTCAATTCGAAATCAAAGTGGCCAGCGATGGTGCCTGGTCAGACGCGGATTGCTTATACAGTGGCAACGGTGCCTGCCAGGTGGACGATTTGCGGGTCCAATGTTCCAACGGTGACTACGACAATACCTCTGATTTTCAAAACGGTTTTGGGGATGACTGGGTGTTAGGCTATCTCCCGGGGACGGGTGACTTTACCGATTTGTGGTTGGGCCTAAACGAAATTGATCCATGCCGTGTCAACTATTCCCCCCAAGTGGCATTTATTGATGATGGGACCAAGGTCCCTGGGGTTGGTCCCACCTATTGCCAGGACTGGTGCTATGGGCCAGGTGGGTACGTTGTGAACCATAACGGTGGTGCAGCAATATGGTACAATCCCGATGCTTATCTGCACAATGCTGTGGAGAGTCCGGTTCTGACTTGGCCTGGTTCCTCCTATTTTGGTGCCCAATTGTCTTTTGGTGTCTATCGGCATGGTGGTAGCTTTTATGATGATATTGTAATTTACTATACTTGGAGCATTCGCTCCGCTACGGATTTATCCAGTCTGGAAAATGCTCCATGGCAAGACCGAGGTTTTGTTTATTTCGGCGGTCCTGATTACCAACGGGCCGAGATTGTTGTGACGGATCTTCTTGAACCGGGCCTTACTGTTGCCCAGGTTCAATTAACTGTTTTAGAGATTGATCGTTGGGGGTGGGAACACTACGCTACTCCTGCCCCCTATTTCGACAATGTCCGCCTCGTAGCCTTTAACTTGGGCACCCCCGCCATTTCCGCCCGTGAAATGGATTTGGCCCAAGACAATTTCCCGGAAACTGGGCACCTCGACCTGACAAACCTCGCTGGCATGAACGTGCGTTTTGATGCCGCCAACAACAATGGTGACGATGCCATAAACGTGCCCGGCGACTCCATCGTTTGCACGGTGGCCTCGGTGAGGGTTGGCGGCGAGTTGGTAGACAACCGCCTTCACTACACCATGCAGCGCAACCCTGTTTTTGATTCTGTGCGGGATGCCAATTGGGGTGTCAGCGGATTTGTTGATGGTCAACCAGCTATCAACAGTGCCGGCAATCCGGTGCTGAATACATTTGCATATGACCTTCCCGACAGTGGTTTCCTTTTCCCAGGTGATGTACTCCACTACTACATCACTGCAACTGATGAAGTCGATCATTCCGACGCAGAAACTACAACCATGCCCGCCAACCTCGAAGGATTTGGGGAGTTCTCAAATCCGCTGGCTTACAACTCCAGCTTCCAGGTCCACTGCCTACCGAGTGTGGATAGTGACGGTTCCCAACCACCAATCCTATTCTGGAATGATTTCGGCAGCCGAGGTGGAGAAGAAGAATGGTTTGGTGCCCTGCTCAACATTGGTCTGCACATGGGCGAACACTATGACTACTACTACACAAATGCGCCAGCTTCAGAAGTTGGAAACGGCCTGGGTGGTCGGGCCACTCCATCACTGCTTGAGGGGTACAGTGATCTTCTCTATACCTGTGGTGATCTGGGAAGGTTCACAATCGCCAATGGTAACCCTGAGCAAGCCCCCAGTCCGGATGTTCAATTGCTAAGCGAATGGTTCAGCCAGAATCAAGTGGATGCTCTCTTCTGTGGTGATAACTTGGTTAATGATCTTTATGCCTCAGGTGCCCTCACCTACGCCTTTCTGTCCGACTATTTGAATGTCAGTAGAGTACACAACGACTTGCGACCATTGATAAACAATCAGGCCACACCCTTGGTGAAAACCGAGCCAGGCAACAGCGTTTTTTACACCACGTCCAATTGGATCGCCTACGGTGGTTGCGATGGTATCAACACCTTCGATGCCGTCACAGCAGGCGACGGGGCAGAACGCTTGGCCAGATTTTGCAATGTAGACGGCAATCCTGATTTTGAATTTTCTGCGGCTACTCTTAATCAAACCGGTGATGATCGAATCATTAGTATTCCATATGACTTTATGTCCATCTACACCAACCCGGATGACGAGGGTAATGGTTTGTCGACTAGGGTAAATATGTTAAGTGAGGTTTTGGCCCTGTTCAACATCCCGGGCGTTTGGAATCCGTCGGATGTACCTGAAGTTGCTGTGTTCTCTGTGCAGAATTATCCCAATCCGTTTAATCCCAGCACTAGAATTGAATTCAATCTGCCAAAGGCCGGCCATCTTGGATTGAAGGTTTTCAACGTGCGTGGGGAACTCGTGAGAACGTTGATTGATGAGGGCCGTAAAGCGGGTTCCGATCATATAACCTGGGATGGAACCAACGACCAGGGAAGCGGCGTGTCTTCCGGTATCTATTTCTTTGAAGCCCGCACTGCAGGTGAGGTCAAGGTCGGTAAAATGACTTTGATAAAGTAGACTTTCATGGGGCTTAATATTCCCCAGGTCCTCCCAAAACCATGAAGGCCTTTTGGTTAAGAATAATTCCAACTGTAAATAGCAGAGGGAGATTTCACCATGAAACCACCCTTATTATTATGAACCAAAGCGTGGCAACAACCACAGAGCACTTGCAAATTGGATGGATCATTGGATCCTCCCATGGCGCGGGGGATTATGTGATGCACCTCAATAAAACAAGTATTATGGCAACCAGGCATTTGGCATTGATGACGGGCACGCGTAAGAACCAGGTTCCTGATTGATGGAGCAATGGCAGAAGTATTGCGTTCTCCAGGTATGCTTATGGTGCAATCGCATTGAATTCTCTCCAGCTCCGCTTCTCCAATCTCCAATTCGCCCTTGTTGGTCTGCACTCTGGCCGAGTTGCATTCCGGGCAATGGTGAATATGAAGTTGAACTGGTGGTTTGTTATTTCGAACACCCTGAGTATTCGAGGTTTCTGGAACTTCCACCCGGGTGGTTTTTTCCAGGGACTCATTTTCCAAACACGCAGCCATGATTTCCAACAAAGCATCAACCTTACCAGCAGACAGATTCTTCTTCTTCCGCAATTGCTCCCACAAAGCTTCGTACTTTGCATATTGAATTGGCGACATCTCCATGCTCACCCGAACTGGCACCACAGCGCGGGGCCGTTTCTTTTGAACTTTTGGTTCGGGCAACAAAGACTGCTGCCCGGTGATTTTTTCCTGAGCTCGGGTTTTAGCCTCCTGCTTCTTCTTCCTCACCATCTCTTCAACATCACGCCGAGAATTGTTCAGGGCAAAATCCAGCATCTCATCCTGATTGGACTCATCGGTAATCTTTGTAATCTCCCGGGCCTTGGTCCATCCCAATTCCCCCGATGCTATTTTCTCACTGATTTTGGGCAGACCTTTCAAATCCTTGCACAGCTTTTTAAAGTATCCAGTCCGGCTGGGAGCGAATCCCAATTCAACTTCCGCATATTGGTTTATCGAACTGAAACCCAGCTCTTTGAAGAGCTCTCGGTCTAAGACTTCACCAAACCAAAACACCGAACAATGCTGGGCCTTATCCAATCTTTCGAGGGCACTTTTCAGGGCGGTGTTTACGTCATAGGCCGACTGGCCAGACTGGAATTCAGGCAGGTTTTTCATGTTCTTTTTCCTTCGAATAGATAGTCCTTGGGAGGTGCTTTTAATATAACGAAAATTGAGCGAAAAAGCAAGCTAAATTACTGAAAACAAATAAGAAATATTGATTTTATTTTCAGCAAAACAGCAAAAAAACCCCACCCTCTGGCAGATATGCCACCTCTTCATATACTCCTAAAAGAACTCCCTGAATTGTCTTTACGGCACCTTCTTCAACCCGGAGGATTATCGTGCCACGATTATTATTAGTCCCTCTGCTTCTGGCCCTCATCTCAAATGGGTCTGCGTTGAGCTTCCCCGACGACCAGGATGACCTCCTGGAAAACATCGGAAAATTCAACCCCAACTTCTTCGCCGAACTCCAGGATGTCGAGCTGCTGGGTGATCGCGCTTACGTTTTTGGCGTGGGCGGTTTAGCAGTCATCGATATTACCGACCCAACAATACCCACCCAGCTGGGACGCTACGAACCGCCCGGACACCCATACAACCGCTTCTATCGCGGCGCAGTGGAAGGCGACCTGGCGCTGGGTGGCGGCCGGGAAGATTTGTTGAGCGTCATGGATCTTTCCGGTGGTGGCAACCCGGTTCTGGCGACAGTGCACGGTACACCCGGGCAAACTTTCGAGGGCGTGACCCTTCGCGATGGAATCGGCTACGCCTGCCGTCATGGTGATGGCCTTGAGATCATCGACTTCACTCAAAAAACAAATCCAGTCACCCTCGGTGAAGTGCTGAGCCTTACCAATGCCTGGGATGTGGCTCTTCAAGGTCACATCGCCTATGTGGCCGATGGCATCGGCGGACTCGCCGTGATCAACGTTGCCAATCCGGCCGCACCGGTGCACCTGTTGAGCCTGCCCACCAGCGGTTCGGCCAACGACGTGGTGGTGAACGGTAATGTGGCCGTGGTTTGCTGCGGCAGCGCCGGCATCGACATCTTCACACTGGACAACCCGGCCAGTCCCGTTTTGGCCGGCAACGCCAACACCAGTGGTCTTGCCATCACCGCCGCCCTCGTCGGCAACATGGTCTACGTGGCCGACTGGGATGACGTGGAGTCTTTCAACCTGGATGATCCTTCCAACCCCTTGCCCATGGGTGGCGAAGACACTCCCGTCAGAGCCATGGGACTTGCCGCACGAGAAGGCCTGGTGGTGGTGGCCGATTGGTCGAAGTTGCGCAACTACAGCACCGGCCCCAGCCTCAAAGGTGACATACAAGTGAGCGTTGAGGGCATTGAATTTGGCACGGTCCCAGTGGGCAGCTACCGCGACACCACTTTCACAATCGGGAACACCGGCGGCGCCGACATTTCCGTATTCGATATCCAGGCCTTTTCCGACAGTTACACCATCACCACAGCAACGAGTTTTATCCTTCCCGTCGGCCAATCAAGGGAAATAGGTCTTCGCTTTGACCATTTGAATGCGGGTTTTGCCGGGACATTCCTGCGCATCGATTCAGACGACAGAGACGAAGGCTCCATCACCTTCCCCTTGTCAGCTGACGATAATCCCAATTCCCTGAACATTGGAGAACCAGCTCCCGGATTCACCCTCACGGATATGGATGGTGTGACTCACAGCCTCGTCGATGGCCTGGGAAGAGTGGTGGTCTTGGCGTATTTCGCCAACTGGTGACCTGTCTGCGGTCCGGAGTTTTCGGACCTCGAAGCGGCAGTTCGCCAGCGATACGATGAGCAGGATGTTTTGGTTTTCGGTCTGAATGCGGGGCAGGATTCCTCCATCGACCTGGATGCTTTTTTGAGCGCTTTCCAGGTTTCATTTCCCATTCTTCTGGATGCGGGCAGCATCTATTATCAGTACCGGCAAAGCGGGGCCACTTCGCCCTACCCTCTGGACTATGTCATCGATCCGGAAGGTCGGGTGGCCTACTTCAGCACCGAGTACCGACCGGAAGAGATGATCGACGTCATCAACAGTTTGCTTGCAAACCCAGCCGGCCAGCCGGAGACACCTCCGGCACAACCTCTCTCATTGCAGGCTTTCCCCAATCCTTTCAACCCTCAAACGAAGATCTCTTTCACCCTGCAGCGCAGCCAACCCGTGAGCCTGGATATTCTGGACACCCGGGGACACCTGGTGCGCACCCTGCTCAGCAGTGATGTTCGCCCCATGGGGCCCAATCTTCTGGCTTGGGATGGACAGAATGATCAAGGGCAAAATTTGCCCTCCGGCCTGTACATGGCCCGGATGCGAACCCTGAACGAAACCGCGGTCACCAAACTGACCCTTGTGCGATAGTGCCGAACCGGAAGGAAAACCCATGAAAACCACAATGCTCAAACTGATGATAACAACAGTCCTGATCATGACCGTCGGAGCCACTGCCGCCCTGGCCTACGAGATCGGTGACGTTGTGGAGGACTTCACTCTCACCGACCTGAACGAAGAAGTCGTCAGCCTTTCCGACGAAGCCGGCCAAATTATTGTGCTCAATTTTTTCACCACCTGGTGCCTGGGCTGCAACGAAGAGGCCGCCCATTTGGAGGCGGATATTTGGCAAGGATACGCTGATGAGAACGTCACGGTCATCGCCATCGATATTCAGGAACAGCTTTCCCTGGTGCAGGGATGGGCCCTGGCCATGGGCGTCACCTACCCCATCTGGCTGACCCCGGACTGGGATCTTTTCCAGCTCTTCCCCGACGCCATGGCCCTGCCTTACAACGCCATTTTGGATGGGAATCTTGAGATCAGGTATGCAGCCATGGGGTTTGACCTGCAGGCCATCACTGACATGATCGACTTGCTGCTGGAAGAGCAGGGGGTTCCGGTGACTCAAAGCACCTTGGGAGAAGTCAAAGCTTTGTATCGACCCTGATTTTTGATGGTATCTCATAGTTTTTTGGTGTATAATGTTCTGGAGTTGGGGAACTTCAATCATTTCACCTATTAAACGCTGATATGTTCAGAGATATGGTCTGGAAAATGGTCAGGATAACAACAATTAAGCTAATTCTCCTGTGCACAATGCTGGCCCTAATGCCCATAACCTCCTTAGGAGCCTATGAGTTAGGCGACACCATCGAAGATTTCACCCTGCCGGATCTCGACGGAAATCCGGTGAGTCTGTACGACTTCCAGGGTGATGTTATCCTTCTGTATTTCTTTGCCACCTGGTGCCCGCCCTGCAACGATGAGTCACCCATCCTGGAAGAGAATTTCTGGCAGGAATACCAGGAATACGACTTCACAGTGCTCGCGGTGAATCTTTTGGAGGATTCCACCTTGGTGACCCAATGGGTCAACGACCTGGGACTAACCTACCCCACGGTTCTTGCGCCCGACTACAGCCTTTTCACGCTCTTCCCTGATGCAGGCGGAATTCCCTACAATGCGGTCATCGACCAGAACATGGTTCTGCGGTTATCACACTACAGTTTCGATGAAGACGAAACCCGGGTGCTGGTTGAACAATTGTTGGGATTGCAGCCGGTGCAAACCACCCATGGGCTGCTGGAAGACATCAAGGCCCTGTACCGCTAGTCACATTTTATATCTCTATTAGATCTTCGCATTCAAGGGGAATTACTTCATTTGAAAAGCCCGGTGCCTGCCTGACAGGCCCATTCGATCCAGCCCGAGCAAAAACCGGGGGAATATTGAGTCCCTGCCCTGGAGCTTGATCCAATTGTTTTCCAGATTCTCCTTCAACGATTCTATTCAAAACTGCAACCATTTGGTTGAGATCGTTGGCTTGTCCGTTGAGTTCTTCACCGGCTGCGGCAGTTTCTTCGGTCATGGCGGCAGTGGACTGAGTGACTTGATCCAATTGGGAAACACCCGTGTTGATTTCGTTGATACCCTGGGCTTGTTCTCTGCTGGAAGTGGAAACCTGTCCGATCAACTCGGCAACACCTTGAATTCCCTCGGCAATTTTATGCAGAACTCCACCAACCTCCTGGCTGGCCAAAACACCATCCTGGGCATTCTTCTGTGAGGCATCGATCAGGCTGGAAGTACTTTTGGCAGCTTGGGCGCTGCGCTGGGCCAGGTTGCGCACTTCCTCGGCAACGACGGCAAAACCCTTGCCCGCGTCGCCGGCCCGGGCCGCTTCCACTGCGGCATTGAGGGCCAGCAAATTCGTTTGGAAGGCAATTTCATCGATGGTCTTGAGAATTTTTGCCGTCTCGTCGCTGGAACTCTTGATCTGCTCGATGGTGCTGTTCATGTGGTCCATCACCGCTGCGCCTTCACGAGCCCATTGCAGGGATTGATTGGCCATAGTATCAGTTTGGTTGGCATTTTCAGCATTCTGGTTGGTCATGGAAGACATCTCGGTCAACGAAGCTGATATTTCTTCCAGGGAACTAGCTTGCTCACTGGCTCCTTCGGACAATTGGATACTTGATTGGGCCACCTGACCGGATGCCGCCATCACCTGATTCGAAGCTGATGATAGCTGGCCAACCACGGTGCCAATTTGTTTGCCTATCCCATGGGAAACAAAGAACCAAATCAGAATCGAGGCCAAAAGAGAAATGAAAGAAACAACCGCCAGTGTGATCTTATTTTCATTACCAATTTTTGCAACGCGAATTTCTGCCGCCTGGAATTCATCCTGGTAGGAGCCAACTCCAATGACCCAATCCCAAGGTTCAAAGTAGGCCAACCTAACCACCTTTTCACGACTGTTTTCGTCACCCTCATTCCGCCAGGGATAGGTGATTCCCGCGATTTCCTTATTTTTCAGTCCGGTGGCTATTTTGCAGATTTCCTGGACCAGGAAGGACCCGTTGGCATCCTTGGCATTCCAGATATTCTCACCATCACGTTTGCCTTCTTTGGATACTACATAATTACCTTTGGAATCCAGAACGTAAATATAGCCCGTTTCGCCTACCTTGGTATCCATGATGGCCTGGCGCAAAGCGGTGGCATTTTCCATGGGGACTCCAAAATAACTGATACCCACTACTTTTCCCAGACCATCGCGAATGGGTTCATAGGCTGTCAGGTACCAACGATCGACCACAAAAGCTCGGCCACGGTAAGTGTTCCCAGCCAGCACCGATTGGATGACTGTGTTTCTTTTTCCATCAGGATTGACTGCGGGGATGAAAGTGCCTATGGCTCTGGTTCCATCGGATTTCAGGACATTGGTACAAACCCGGAGCATATCGCCTTCATTGTTCATGCGTTGGAAAATTGTGGAAGTACCACCGAGCAAATCCTGCACACTGTCCACTACAGGGGAAACAACATCGGCGCTTCTGTTCTGTTTGAGCCACTGAGCTCCCACATACATGCGCGGCAGCATCGCCTTCATGGATTGTTTGGTGTATTGGTTAACGGCCACCCAATCGATGGTCTCGTCGGCGAAGGAGACCTGCCCTTGCTGGTTCATCACATGATTGGTGACATTCAATCCTGCATTGACGTTGTCCTGCAGAACCTGATGCTGGGTTTCGCAAAGGACATATACACTTTCGGCTATATGATCCAAATCGGTGAAAGCCAGGTTCAAACACTCTTGCGAAGCCGCCTCCTGCATGAGCATTTCCCGCTTGATGATAATGGTGGTCAATAAAACCAAAGGAATGAGAGAGAGCAAAACCCCGGTCAGAAGCAATTTGCGTTTGAGAGATAGATCCATTTTCACAGCGAGTCCTCCTGATAGTACCCTGTTGCCACAATGACAGGATGATAATCGACAAGGAGGACAAATATCTGTAGATAGGGGATACCCTGCCCGACACAGGGTTAACCCTTGTTCGCCTTCAAACTCAGGGCCATCTGGACCAGGTCCGCAAAAGAAGAAGCTTCCATGTTCTTCATGACCAGACTCCGGTGTTGTTCAATTGTTTTGATGCTCAGACCCATGGTATCGGCAATTATTTTGTTGGGTTTTCCAGCGACCATCATTTCCATGACTTCCCGTTGTCGACCAGTAAGGTTACTCCAACGGGTCTGGAGTTGGGAATTGCAATTCTCCTGATTTCGGGCTTCTTCGCTCCGGGCCAGGGCCAATTGGACCGCATCCAGAAGTTTTTGCTGTCTGAAGGGTTTTTCAATAAAATCGACGGCGCCACTCTTGAGGGCTTCCACAGCAATGGGAACATCGGCGTGTCCGGAAATCACCACCGTCGGCAGGGAAATCTTGCGTTCCAAAAGGATTTTCTGGAGATCAAGTCCTGTCATTCCCGGCAAACGCACATCCGTCAACAGGCATTCAGGGCAGTCCGCATCACCCCGGGTGAACTCATCCAGAAACTGCTGGGCACTCCCATAGACCTTGGTGGTCAAACCCACTGATTCCAATATCAAGCACATGGCACTCTGATGGGCGTCATCATCTTCTACTATGTGCACCACGGATTCTAATTTCATGACCCCTCCAGGGGTTGTTCTAACTATCAACCGGCAAGGTGAATTGGAATATTCCGCCTCGGCCAGTACCCGTCTCGGCCCACAAACGGCCACCGTGTTCTTCAACAATCGAACGGCAAATGGAAAGACCGATTCCCAGGCCATCGTCCTTTGTGGAAGTGAAACACTCGAAAATCGAATCCAACTGATTTTCCGCAATGCCGGGTCCCCTGTCTTCGATAACAACCCGGGCAAACCCGCCAGCAACATTGGTCCTGATTGAAAGAACCCGGTTTTCCCGAGGACAGTCCTTCATCGCCTCTATTGCATTGTGAACGATGTTCAAAACGACCTGTTCAATCAAGG
>JAUUYW010000252.1 GCA_030590265.1 Candidatus Krumholzibacteriia bacterium | reverse complement strand
GCCGACAATACCTTGCCGGAAGAAATATGGACGGTGTTGGAGCCTTTCAGAGGACGGTTGGAAGCGTCTTACTGTGAGTCCATGAGCGATTTTGATCTGGGGCAGATCAAGAAAAAAGGCATGTCTTATCATTCAGATTAGACTTGCCCAACAATAGATTCGGCCCAAATTAAGGGTCCGGTATCTTGCCGGACCCCATTCAGTATCAATCCTGTTTTCTTCGACCGAACCCTATGATAGGGTCACTCCATGAATTCCAAAGCCACACCACTGAAATCTGCCGGCAGTGAACGTCTTGTGGCTCTGGATGTTTTTCGCGGTCTGACCGTGGCGTTGATGATTCTGGTCAACACTCCTGGCAGCTGGGCTCATATTCATCCTCCTTTGCGACATGCACAATGGCATGGACTCACTCCCACTGATCTGGTTTTTCCTTTCTTTCTTTTCATTGTTGGGGTGGCGATTTCCCTGGGTTTTTCCAGCCGGCTGGAAAAAGGTGCTTCGCGTCCTGATCTGGTGCGTAAAATCACCACTCGCAGCATCATTATTTTTGGCCTCGGTTTGTTCCTCAATGGCTTTCCATTTGGTCTGGTGGGAGATGTGGGGTTCCGGGAGGGCCTCTCGGGACTTCGGATTTGGGGAGTCTTGCAACGCATCGCCGTGTGTTATTTGCTGGTGGGTTTGGTGGTGGTCTTCTTCGGAAATAGAGGTCGTTGGCTGGTGATGATAGGTTGGCTGCTGACTTACGAATTGCTAATGCGTCTTTCCCTGGTGGCAGGTTGGGGAGCCGGCAGTTTTGCCCTTGAAGATAATTTTATTCGTCTGCTGGATCTGCAAACCGTGGGTGCGAGTCATATGCACCAGGTGGGACGCGTGGCCTTCGATCCGGAAGGATTGCTGTCAACCTTGCCTGCGGCGGTCACTACCCTGCTGGGTTTTTTGACCGGAGATTTTTTGCGCCAACCCAAACCTTTGACCTCCCGATTGGGGAGATTGTTCCTTGTAGGATTGCTATTGACTTCGCTGGGCTGGAATTTGGCTTTGTTCGAACCGCTTAACAAGCAACTTTGGACCAGCAGTTATGTGGCTCTGACAGGTGGCTTTGCCATCTTGTTTTTGGCCTTTTGCCTATGGGTGATCGATGTCAAGGATTGGCGACATGGAAGCCAGCTGGCGGTGGTTTTTGGCCGCAATCCGCTGTTGGTTTTTGTGGGGTCGGGGGTTTTGGTTCGTACACTCGATTTGATCAAAGTG
Organism: Candidatus Krumholzibacteriia bacterium; assembly: GCA_030590265.1. Taxonomy (GTDB): domain Bacteria; phylum Krumholzibacteriota; class Krumholzibacteriia; order LZORAL124-64-63; family LZORAL124-64-63; genus LZORAL124-64-63. Next base: position 4,120 of record JAUUYW010000252.1, on the reverse strand, counting down.
ACCAACTCTGTGGGAGATAAGACCAGCTTGAAATATGCCATTTATCACGGAGTTTTCGAACCTCTTGCCGGCCCCGTCAACGGCTCACTGCTGTATGCCCTGAGCTTCCTGGCCCTGTGGCTGGTTCTATTGTATTATTTGCACGCCAAGGATATTCATATCAAAGTGTAACAATCAAATTGCAGCAATTCAAAGTGTAACAATTGCCATTCGGCAAAGTCTCACTTATTATTTCAGGACAATCACAATGGGCAATTAGCACTTTTTGGATAGATCATGACGCGCACAGCTATCATTTCAGACATCCATAGCAACTGGCAGGCCTTGCGGTCTGTTTGGTCGCGCATTGAAGAGTTGAACTGCGATCAGATATTTTGTTTGGGTGATATTGTGGGATATGGTGCCCGGCCGCTGGAATGTTTGAAATTGTTGCGGGAAAATGAGGTGCCCTGTGTTCAGGGTAACCATGATGCCCTGGTATCAGATGGTTCGCAGAACTTGAACTTCAATGAGCATTCCCTTGTAGCCGTGGATCACAATCGGGCTCTGCTCTCCTCTGAACAATTGGCTTATCTGGCCGCTTTGCCCACTTTGCTCAAACCCGAAGAACGGGTTTTTCTGGCTCACGGCTCTCCAGAAGATCGGGACCGCTACCTGGTCTATCGTCAAGACTTTCGCCAGGTTTCTTCTTCTTTGTTTAGCGATGGCGGCCCTGGGGTTTGCTTTTTTGGTCATACTCATTATCCGGTCGCTTATGATGGTGACTCATTTCTATCCTGTGAAGCATCTCCCATTGATCTCAACAAAGATGAAATGATGCTTTTTAACCCTGGCAGCGTAGGGCAGCCGAGAGATGGCGACCCTCGGGCCTCTTTTCTGGTGTGGGACAGTGAAGCTGAGGCTATCTCCTTTGAGCGGGTTGAGTATGACGTTGATCGTGCCAGGGAAGAGATTTTGGCTGCTGGATTGCCCGATCGTTTAGCCAACCGGCTGCTTGCGGGACGTTGACGTTTCCGAAAAAACGGGAAAAGCGAATCCCAATGGTCTATATTGTTCCCATGAAATAAAAAATCGAACCAGGCAACGGCTCAAAGCGGCTGTTGTTTAGCACGCCTACCAGGAGGATGCAAATAATGGCCATCGAAACCACACCGGAAATGGTTAGCAAAGTTTATGAGCAGTCGAAAAAGCAACTGGATGTGGTGCGCGGGCGTTTGAACCGACCGCTGACTCTGGCCGAAAAGGTTTTATTTGGGCATCTGGCCGATGCTCAAAACCAGATTTTTGAACGCGGCGAAGCCACTTTGGCCCTGCGCCCGGACCGGGTGGCCATGCAGGATGCCACGGCCCAAATGGCCATCCTGCAATTCATGCAGGCTGGTCGCGATGAAGCGGCCGTACCTTCGACCGTGCATTGTGATCACCTCTTGCAGGCCTACAAGGGTGCCGAAGAAGACAAGCTGACTGCCCTGGATGTGAACAAGGAAGTGTACGACTTCCTGGCCAGCGCCTGTGCCCGATACAACATGGGCTTCTGGAAACCCGGCAGTGGCATCATCCACCAGATTGTCCTGGAAAACTACGCGTTCCCGGGAGGGTTGATCATTGGTACCGACAGTCATACGCCCAACGGCGGTGGCCTCGGCATGGTCGCCTGTGGTGTTGGTGGTGCCGACGCTGTCGATGTGATGGTGGACATGGACTGGGAAGTGAAGGATCCAAAAATCATTGGAGTGAAGCTGACCGGTGAAATGAGTGGCTGGACTGCCCCCAAGGATGTCATCCTCAAACTGCTGGGAATTTTGACGGTGAAGGGCGGCACCAACGCCATCATCGAATACTTTGGCCCTGGGACTGCCAGTCTCAGTTGCACCGGCAAAGCAACCATCACCAACATGGGTGCGGAGCTGGGCGCCACCACCAGCATTTTCCCCTATGACGAACGCATGGCCATGTATTTGCGGGCCACCAGCAGGGCTGACCTGGCTGAATTGGCCGACAACAACACCGAGCTTCTTTGCGCCGATCCTGAGGTCTTGGCTAACCCGGCCGATTTCTACGATCAAATTGTTGAGATTGATCTTTCCGAACTGGAGCCTCACCTGGTTGGACCTCACAGCCCGGATATCGCCCATCCGGTGAGCCAGATGGCCGCCGATTGCGCGAGGGAAGATTACCCACTCGAAATCACCGCCACACTCATCGGAAGTTGCACCAACAGCAGCTACGAAGACATCTGCCGCTTGGCCGAAGTGGCGCAGCAGGCTCTGGACAAGAACCTGAAGGTCAAGGGCACCCTGTGGATCAGTCCCGGGTCGGAAAATATTCACGATACCATCGAACGCGATGGCCAATTGGCCGTTTTGGAGCAGGTGGGTGCTACGGTGCTGACCAATGCCTGCGGGCCTTGCATCGGCCAGTGGAAACGGGTGGATGTGGAGCCTGAAGCCCGCAACTCCATCCTCACCAGTTTTAACCGCAACTTCAAAAAGCGTGCTGACGGTAATCCCAACACTCACGCATTCATCGGCAGCCCTGAAACGGTGATGGCCTATGCGTTGAAAGGTCAACTGGATTTCAATCCGCTGACCGATACTATAACCAGTGAAGATGGTGAAGAGGTTTTGCTGAACGCTCCCGCCCCGGCCAACGAATTGCCTCCCAAGGGATTTGTGCAGCCAAAAGGTGGCTATGCCGGTCCTCCCGAGGACAACACCAGTGTCGAGGTGGTGGTTGATCCCGGCAGCGAACGATTGGCTTTGCTGGAGCCTTTCAGTGCCTGGGACGGCAACGATTTCCTGGAACTGCCTTTGCTGATCAAGGCTCTGGGCAAATGCACAACCGACCATATCAGCATGGCCGGTCCCTGGTTGCGTTTCCGTGGTCACCTGGACAACATCAGCAACAACATGCTGATCGGCGCGGTGAACGCCTTCAACGAAGAGACCAACAGCATCAAGGATACGCTCACCGGTGAGTATGGTGAAGTGCCGGCGGTGGCGCGTCACTACAAGAGCGAAGGCTTGCGCTGGGTTGTCATCGGCGATGAAAACTATGGTGAAGGCAGCAGTCGTGAACACGCGGCCATGTGCCCGCGCCACCTGGGTGCTGCTGCTGTTATCGTGCGCAGCTTTGCCCGGATTCATGAGACAAATCTCAAGAAGCAGGGGATATTACCGCTGACCTTCAGCAACCCGGCTGATTATGACAAGGTCCAAGAGGGCGATCGTTTTTCCTTTATGGGGTTGAGCGAACTGGCTCCCGGCGGGCAGCTGAACGTGACCATCAAACATGCTGACGGCAGTGAAGACAAAATCGTGGTGGACCACACCATGACGGCTGAGCAGATTGATTGGTTCAAGGCCGGCAGTGCCTTGAATAAAATCAAGGAAATCTGATGCTTTGGTTTTGGTGGTGAAATATTGGTCGCTCCTCTCATGGGGGAGCGGCTTTTTATTGGGGCCTATTTTTCCAGTTCAGGATAAAGGCGTTTGGAGCATTCAGGACAGATGCCGTGGGAAAACTGGGCTCCTGTATGCTCAGTGATGTATTCTTCAATCTGATTCCAATACCCTTCGTCATCCCTGATCATTTTGCATGAAGAACAGATGGGTACGAATGAGGAATTGAAAACATCGACATAGCTGAAGTCTGGTTGGTCATATTCTTGGGTCATCGCGTTCCTTAGCCGAGGTGAAAAAAGTGTGAAGGATGACAATTAGCTATCATACACAACCAAAAGGAATCCAGCAGCCCTTATTTGGTTGTTTGAAACCCAGCAAGCATTGAGGTATGGTCAAAGTATAGGAATAAATATTACCCAGTCAGGAGACGTGAATGTCCACACATCAAGGCAGCAGTCTAACCGCCAAAGTTCTCATCGGTATGGCCCTGGGCATCATTGTTGGTTTGGCCATCAATCTTGCAGGTTGGAATTCCGAAGGCACCATCATTCATACCTGGCTGGTCTCGGGTTTGTTCCACGTTGTGGGGAAAATGTTCGTCAACTCCCTGAAAATGCTGGTAGTTCCGCTGGTTTTTTTCAGCCTGATCAGTGGCGTGTGCGGCATCGGCAACCTGCGGCAACTCGGACGGGTGGGCAGCAAGAGCTTTGCCCTTT
>JAUUYW010000070.1 GCA_030590265.1 Candidatus Krumholzibacteriia bacterium | reverse complement strand
GCCCTAAAAAAGTTCAAAATCTTCGCATTAAGAGCGATTTCCTCTCTTTCGGTGAGTGCTTTTAGCGAAAAAATGGCCATTTTTCAGCCAGACACATTCTTCAAGCCACTGAATTGGGAAGTCTGAGGAGTTTTGGTCCTCATTGAACCATCATGTGCAATGTGGCCGCAAAAATGCAAATGATTCCAGTACTTCCAGCCAAGTCGAATGAAAGGGCGCGTCATGTTGCGAATGAAAATTCCCGTTAGCTTCACCATAGTCCTGTTGCTTTCACTTGGCCCCTTCACAGGTACCGGAGCTGCGGGCGAATTTGTGGGTGGATTGGGTGTTGGCACAAGTGGAGGGTTGGGAATTCAAGGCAGTGCGACCCTGGCCAATTTCACCCGGGACCTGCCGCTGTCAGCACGATTCGTTCTGGGCTATCACACAGCAAACGCCGGAGACCCGTACGCAGCCAGACGGGTCTTCATCAACGACAATACCAACGGCACACCCGAAGACAGTGCTAGCCAGTGGCAGTTCCGATTTGACCTGCTTTTTCCTATTTTCCACCTTGGGACTCAGGAGATCCTCCTCTTTGGCGGCCCTCGCCATGCGCGATACAAGGCCAATTTCAACTATGTGGGCGGGAATGAAAATTTTGATGTGACAGCGAACCCCTGGGGATTGGGTCTGGGCCTGGAAACCCGGTTTGCCATCAACGACAATACCAGCTTTCAACTGCAGTTGGGAGTCGATTACTATTCAGACGTGGCGTTGTCCGGTCACGATACGGTTTACACTCCCGACGGTGACCATGTCAATCCGCGTGATGGATATGACTATTCCAGTGCCAACGATGCGGTGGATCAGCCAACAGTCGAGGTTCTGGCCATGATGGGTTTGTTGATTGAGTTTTGAGATCGGATCACCCTGGATGGCGGTTGCCAAAAAAAAATGCCCGGGCCCAGCAATGGGGCCCGGGCATTTTCTATCACACCTTATCAGGCCTTGATGGCCTTAATTAATGAAGCCCAGGTTGGAGCGGCCCCATGCATGAGGATCCCCAGTCGAAACAGTTTGCCGGCAGCCCGTGCCGAAAACCAGATCGAGACAATCATCAGCGCCCAGCTCAGTCCCACCTGCCATAGAGGTGGGGTCGAAACACTGACTCGCATGAACATGAGGATTGGCGAGAACAAAGGCACCAAACTCAGCACCACTGAAAGTGTGGAATCTGGTGCGCGCAATATCATCGTCAACATCATCATGGGAATGACCAGGCCCATGGCCAGGGTGGTGTGGAATTGCTGGCTATCCTGCACCGTGTTGCACATGGCGCCGATGCCCGCGTACATGGTGGCATAAAGGAAAAAACCCAGCACAAAAAAGCCAATGAAAGAGATCAGGACCATGGGAGTCAGAAAACTGATATCCAGGCTGAAACCGCCCATCTCTATGCCCCGTTGGCTCAGGACATAAAAAGCGCCGGTCCAAATCCCGAACTGGGTCAACCCTGCCAAACCGATACCGAGGATTTTCCCCAACATCAGGTCTTCGGGGGACATACTGGCCAGCAGCACTTCAACCATGCGTGTGCTTTTTTCTTCGATGACGGCAGTCAGAGTGTGGTTACCGTACATGATGACCATGATGTAAATAATCATGATCAGCACGATGGCCATGCCAAAAGAAACGCTCTCGTCCTGCACCTGTTCACCCTCATCAGTCAAAACAATGCTCGACCAGCTGGGCAACGCCACCAAATAGGCAAACAGGGTATCGGGAACATCGGCCGAACGGAACCGGGCCTCCCTCAGAATTTGGCGCATGGCCGGACGCAAAACCTCGTCGCGCACCATCCCCGAACTGACCGACTGGTTGTAGAAAGTCACCGTCCGTGAATCGAAAAAATCGTCGGCAATCAGGATTCCGCTGTGCAGCTCGTCATCCAGGATCATTTCTTTCATGCGCGTCACGCGGTCTTTGGCACCGGGGATCGATTCGCCGATGGAGCGCAGTTTGATGTTGCCGAATTGCTGCTGATCCACCATTTCCAGAAGTGGTTGCATCCAGATTCCAGATGGATCGACCACTCCGACTATCCGTTCTTCATCCTTGCCGGTATCGGAAAGTAACATGGGCATCAGGATAAATAGCGACATGATGGCTGGCCCGAGCAGCGTTGCGATGACAAAACTCTTACTGCGAACTCGTTCCAGATATTCCTTACGGATCACGGTATAAATCTTGTTCATGACCGCACCTCCCCTTGGCTGCGGACAACGGCTTCGAGGAAGATTTCCTCAAGGCTGGGACGGTTGGCAGAGAACAGACTCAAACGGCCAGCGGCGGTCAAAACCGGCAAGAGACTTTGCGGGTCGGTTTCTTCTGAAAGGGTCAGCCGCCAACTGCCTTCCTTGAATTCACGGTGCAGAATTCCCGGCAAATCATCTGGCGGGGAGGCACCATCGGCCCAGGCGGCCCGTACGGATTTTTGAGGGAAGTCGGCCCGAACCGATTCCAGGGAACCATCAATAATGATATTACCCCCTTCGATAAGGCAGATGCTGTCGCAGATTTTTTCCGCCTCAGCCAACATGTGGGTGGAGAAGAGAATGGTCACGCCCTTTGTCTTTTCCTCCAGGATCATTTTTCGCAGCAGTTCGATGTTCAGAGGATCGAGACCGGTAAAAACTTCGTCCAGAATCACCAGATCAGGTTCGGAAATAAAGGTCGCCGCAAACTGGATTTTTTGCTGCATGCCTTTGCTGAGGGTATCAATTTTTTGAAGGCGATATTCACTCAAGCCCATGCGCTCGAGCCATTGATCGGCTCGTTCCAGGGCAACTTTTCGAGGAACGCCTTTGAGTTCGGCAAGGTAGGCGAGTTGCTCCCTGCATTTCATCTTGCGATAAAGCCCCCGCTCCTCAGGCAGGTAGCCGATGCGATCGCGCAGACTGCCGTCCATGGGTTGGCCAGCCAACCTGATTTCACCACTGTCGGGCAAAATAATGTTCATGATGGAGCGAATGGTGGTGGTTTTTCCGGAACCATTGGGACCCAAAAATCCATAAATACTCCCCCGGGGAATGATCAGGGAAACATTGTTGGCCGCAATTTTCGCGCCATAGGTTTTGGTGACCGAGCTCAGGGTCAGGAAGGGTTGACCCCGCTCGGGTAAAAGGAAGGCCGTGGCATTCATATGAGCCTTTCGATTCAGTTGGAGTTTCCAGTATTATAGGGGCATTTGTACGGTCTGCAAGGTGGGATGTTGCGGAATATTCCAGTATGGATAAAAGAGGACCCCAACTGTATCGTCACAGTCGGGGTCACTCGAACCGGGCCTCGAAGGGGGCACAAGAAGACCCGGTGGTAACTGCTCGAGCTGGATGCGTAATCCTGAGGGGCGAGCAGTCAATTTCAACCTGCGAATCCAAACCTCTGGTCGGGGTGCCTCCGCTCAAACAGAAGGTGCATTTTTTACCCAACCGATTCCACCGAAGGGTGTCCACAACCGAAGAGTCCTTCGCAGGTTAATTCTGGTTTTTTTCAAATCTGTCGGCGCTGACTGAACTCCAATTGAAAATCCACATTCTTCGCCTGTGCATAACAATGCAGAATGAAAATCACCAAAGTATCACAACGGAATTCTATTTTCGTGACGCTCTCTCTGTTTTTGTTTTATTATATTATTTTTCTACCAATAACCCTGCTTCTTTTTTGTACAGAAACCCTTGTTAAGACGGTATCAGTTTGGTATAATTGTATTTATCGAACTGGAGTTCTAATTGAATACTCAACTCCGTGACAATTTTGCAGGAGGACAAATCATGGCGGCCGGTAAAAGTGGCAACAAAAAAATCCTGGTCATCGAAGACGATCGTGAGTTGATCGATTTGCTTCAATTGCACCTGACTGCCGAAGGCTACCAAGTGGCAGCCGCGGCCGATGGAGAAGCTGGATTGCTGGCCTTCCAATCGGGCAATTACGGCATGGTGATTTTGGACTGGATGCTGCCCTCCATGTCCGGCATCGATGTCCTGCGTGAAATCCGCATCAATGATTCTCGCACACCCGTGCTCATGCTGACTGCCCGCAGTGAAGAAACCGACAAGGTTCTGGGGTTGGAGCTGGGTTGCGACGACTATCTGACCAAGCCTTTCAGCATCCGAGAGCTGACTGCCCGCATCAAGGTTTTGCACCGGCGCATTGAGCGCGCAGAAGAAATGGCCCGCATCTCATCGGGTGATCGCATCCTGGATCTGGGGACCCTGAAAATTGACCATGGCAAACGCAAGGTTCAAATCAACGGGGAACCGGTTCAATTGACGGTCAAGGAATACGACCTGCTGTACACCCTGGCTTCGCGGCCGGGACGCACCTACAGTCGCCGACAGTTGTTGGATATCGTCTGGGACCAGGATTCCGACGTTTACGAGCACACTGTCAATTCCCATGTGAACAGATTGCGCAACAAAGTAGAAGACAACCCCAATCGTCCCCGATTGATTCTGACCGTCTGGGGCATTGGTTACCGTTTCACCGAGGAATTCCTATAGACATGCACTTGCCCCAAATCACAAGAACTCTCGCGTTCCGAATATCCGGACTCTTTCTCTTGATGCTTGCCATCAGTGGTGGCGGATTTTGGTTGTGGCTCAGTGGAGCCAGCATCACTGGTGACATGGCCGCCGAAGAAGCGGTCTGGTACGAGGATAAGGCCGAAGGCGAACTTGACAGTCTTGCCACCGACTTGTCCCCTGTCTTTTTTAATGCGGACAAGCTGACCAGAAAAACCGTTGAATACGGTCGCAATATCAATCGTTTCAGCGCCGAAGTCATTGTCTTTGACGAGAAGGGTCTATACGTTTCATCGTCTCAGCCTGATAGCCTGATGCTGGCCGTTTCTTCGGTCAATCCCCAGCTCATGCATGACATGTCCTCGGGAACCTGGGACTATAATTCCTATCCCCTGCCCGACAACGAGGATGCCTACCAAAACCGGATATTCGAAGTGGACCGTCTGCACCGGAACAACGACGCCGCTCAACCGGTCATTGGTTATCTGACTGCCAGTTACTTCCCGGTCGTGATCTCCCTGGAAGACATCGAAACCGCCGAGCGCAAAATTGGCTTGAACGCCATCCTCCTGCTGCTTGTTTATTCCGGGATTTGTGGGCTGGTTATCATGGTCTGGACCTCCCGCCGCATCCGAAACCTGAGCGACAGTGTTGACGCTTTTGCCGCCGGCAACCTCCAGGCCAGAGTGCCCGCCAACAGCAGTGATGAGCTCGGCGCCCTTGGCCGCAACTTCAACACCATGGCCGGCAACATCGAATCAATGATGGAGAAGCTGCGCGATAAGGAACTCTTCCAACGCCAACTCATCGCCAACATCAGCCACGACCTGCGCACTCCCATGGCCAGCATGCGTGGTTATGTGGAGACCTTGGGCCTTCAGTCCGACACCATGAGCGCCGACGATAGGAATCGCTATCTGACCATCATCAACGGAAACCTGGTCCACTTGGACAAACTCATTGATCACATGCTTGTGCTCAGCCGCTTCGACAGCGGCCAGGCCACTTTCCAATTTGAAGAATTCCCCCTCGGTGAGCTGGCCGATTCGGTTCTGATGCGGTGCGAGGGTTTGGCGTCAGAAAGAAATGTCAGCCTGGACCTGAAGGTTGGACAGATCAATACCCTGGTCAGCGCCGATCCTCTGCAAATTGCCCAGGTGTTGCAAAACCTGGTGGAGAATGGCATCAAGTTCAACCAGGATGGCGGGAAGGTTGTGATCAGCCTGGAAGAATCAGGCTCACAGGTTAAAGTTGTTGTCAGTGATACAGGTATGGGCATTGCCAAAGAGGACCTTCCCCATATTTTCAAGCGGTTTTATACTGCTGATAAGAGCCGAACCCGTGGTGAGGATGGCTCTGGCCTGGCCAGGGTCCAGGATCATTTGGGGCATAGCTCGGGTCTCGGGCTGGCCATCGCCTCCAAGATCGTTTCCGGCCACAACGGCATACTCCAGGTTGAGAGCCAGCTCGGAGAAGGAACATCCTTCTCCTTCAGCTTGAAGGCCGCTGGCGATTCTAACGATTCAGCCAGGAGCATGCAGCAGGAAAGCTAAAACTTCCGGGTTCAATCCCGCATGAGTTCCCGGGCCATCACAATGCCACCAAGCAACCCCACGGCAAACAAAGCCGTGGCGGCCAGAGGTTCTCCCAGCAACAACTTTCCCGTCCCAAATAAAACACCGAAAACTCCTGAGCACCCAGCTGCCCAAACGCCTACCCTTTGCCAGCTTAAACCATCACATTGCACATCTTCATTGCTGGCAGCCACCGGCCCCCAAAAACCACCGGGTCTTACTTTGCGATAAAAACTGGTCAGACGTTCAGAATTTACGGGTCTGGTCAGGAAAGTGACAACCACCCAGGTCAAGATGGTTACCGGCACCAGGATCATGGCCTTATGGTGGGTTTGCAAATCCATCTGGCCAATTTTTACCGGGGTGGAGAACAATTCATAAGAGGATCCCGTTTGCACTGCCGCCACGATCTCGAAACCAAATGCCAGCACCACCGATGCCCCCAGAGCGGCAATTTCGCTCCAGGCGTTGATCCGCCACCAGAACCAGCGCAAAATCAAAACCGGCCCGATCCCGGCTCCCATGGCCCAGACAAAGAGCCAGGCCTTGCCAATGCTGGTCAAAAGGAAGGCCACCAACACCGAAAAGATCATCATCAACAGAACACACAGCTTCGCCGCCAGAACCGTCTCTTTTTCTCCGGCATCCCGGCGCAAAAAACGTTTGTAGATATCGTTGATCAGGTAGCTGGCACCCCAATTCAGATGGGTATCGATGGTGGACATGAAAGCTGCAAAGAAAGAGACCAGCAGCAACCCCATCAGGCCGGGACCCAGAACTTCCAGCATCACCAGAGGATATGCCGCTTCTTCGGTCATTCCCTGAGGCATCACAGGAAAGATCACCATGGAGGCCAGACCAGTGAGAATCCAGGGCCAGTAGCGCACGGCGTTGTTGGCCACCACAAACCAAAGGGTTGCTCCCCGGGCATGGCGTTCATTTTTGGCCGCGGCCATTCGTTGAATGAGGTATCCTCCCCCATCGGCATTGTGACTGGCCCACCACATCAAACTCACAAAGACCAGAAATTTGACAAAATCCGAATCCCAGCTCATATCACCGCCGGGAATCAGGGCCATGGTGTTTGGGGAAGCCAAAAGCGATTCGTTGAGACGTTCCTTCAGGGCCGCAATCCCTCCCACATGCTTGACCGAAAGCACCGCCACGGAAATGGATCCGGCCATGGCCAGGGCAAACTGGATGACATCGGTGATCACCACACCCCAAAACCCAGCCAAAAGAGCATAACTGAGAGCCAGAGAGGCACCAACAATGACCGCCAGGTGCTCATCCACACCCAAGGTTGCTTCAGCCACGGTTCCGAGTCCTTTGAGAACCCATCCCAATACGATGAAGTTGTACACGATGGCAAAATAGCCAGCTTTGAAGCCTCGCAAAAATGCCGCCGGTTTGCCACTGTAGCGCATTTCGATCAGCTCGTTGTCCGTCAACACCTCCGCTCGCCGCCAGAAACGGGAAAAAAGCAGCACTGCCATCATCTGGGAAAAAACATAGTGCCAGCCAAACCAATTGTACCAAATGCCATGGTTGCGGATAAAACCAGTAACCGCCAAGGGAGTATCGGCCGCAAAAGTGGTGGCAACCATGCTGGTGCCCAGAATCCACCAGGGCAAAGTTCGACCACTGAGAAAATACTCTTCGGTGGAACTTGATGCTCGCTTGCGGAAGGCCAGACCCAAAATCAGGGTGACCAGGACGTAGGCGGCAATGATGGTCCAATCCAGGGCATGCAGATGACTCATGGGGACAGGGGCTCCTGTATGGTGAAACCCGAATCAGGCGGGCAGGCTTTTGCCATCATTCGACCACCGTGCCCAAAGCCAACCCAAGGGCCTGCCGAACATTGGCCAACTTGAATGGCTTGGAGATGTATCCGTATTCGTCGAGACCACTGGCCCGATTGTGCAACTCTTCTTCTCCGTAACCAGTGGAAAAGATAACGGGCAGATCCTGCCGGATAACCCTCAACCGGCGGAATGTAGCCACGCCGTCCATGTCGGTCATGCTCAAATCGAGAATGGCCAAATCGACTTCTTTAAAACGCTGACTGAAAATTCGAATGGAATCAGGACCATTGCCCACGGACAAAACACTGCATCCGAGCCGGCGCAGAAGGCTTTCGCAAACTCGTCGCACGGCAGGATCCTCATCCACTACTAAAACCAGTTTCCCAGCCAGGTCCAGGTGAAGGGTGTCAGGGGATTTTTTGCGTTTGATTTTGCCAGCTTTTTTTGCTTTAACCGGGGCTTTGGGCAGGAGAAATGAAACTGTTGTCCCCACATCCGGAATTGTATCGATGAGGAAACCCCCGCCATGGCCCTTGATGATGCCCAGGGCTGCAGAAAGGCCCAGTCCTCGACCGGGATTCCGGGTGGAGAAAAACGGATCAAAGAGCCTTCCCAGGACCACAGGATCCATCCCCGAACCTGAATCGGCCACCTCGCAATAAATGTATGAGCCCGCATCCAGCATGGGATTACAATGCCGAGCCAGAAGAGCTTCCTGGGTGTATTCAGCACAACCAGTGCGGACCATCACTTCTCCGCCGTCATCCCCGAGTGATTCCGAAGCGTTGGTGACCAATTCCATGATCACCTGCCGGATGGGTGCCGTATCAACCAGAACCGCAGGCAGGCTTTCGGCCAACTGGAAGTTGAGACGGGCCCGACCACTGACGCGGGCCTGCAAAAGGCGGGACACCTCATGAACAACCAGGCTCAGGTCACCATTGTTCACACTGAATTGTCCTTTGCCGGAATAGGCCAGCATTTGTTGGCAAAGGTCTGCTGCCTGGCCGGATGCATAGAGAATGGAGTCCAGGAATTCATCAAACTCATCACCCAGTCGCCGGTCGCCTTTCAACAATTCCGCGTTGCCCATGATGGTGGCCAGAAGGTTGTTGAAATCATGAGCGATGCCACCGGCCATGGCCCCCAGGCTTTCCATCTTGTGATGATTCACCAGGCGCGCCTCCATGGCCTTGCGGTCGGAAACATCCCGCATGATGGCTATGATCTGGGGGTTTTCGTGAATCTGCCCGGGAATCATGGTGGTGCTGATTTCCATGGGAATTTCCCAACCATCAGGATGGATCATGGGAATCTCAAATACAAACGTCCCGGAAAAACCTTTCTCCCGTTGGATAATTCTTTGATTCATTTCCGGGATGGCGCGTTCGGCAACAAAGTCCTGCACATTGAGATTCAAAAGCTTGTCATGAGTCCACCCCATGAGGTCGCGGCCCGCTTTGTTAACAAAAACAATTTTACCGTTGAGGTCATGGATCAGAATGATGTCTGAGGCTGTTTCCACCACGGCTCGATAACGACTTTCACTTTCCTGAAGCTGGCTTTGGGCCAATTTCAAGTTCGTGATGTCATGGGAGGCCAGGATCAGGATGTCCTGCTCTTCGGTTTCGCCCTGGGGCAGCAGGGCCCGGTTCAGGGAATGGAAAATGCGGCCATCCAAGCCGCGATATTGGGTTTCACCCTGGTAAATTTCATCCCCGGCAGCCATGCCCTTGAGAATATCCTTGAAACTCTCCAGGGTTTCGGGCACCACCATGCGATCCAGGGAGCGCATCAATTGGGCTTTGCTGCGTGCACCAGCCACCTCAACTGCCCGGTCGTTGACATCCAGAATTTTCAAATTGGCAATGGTGGCGATAACGAATTCGGGATGGGCATCGAGCCAGTTGCCGAAGTCTTTCACTCCGGTATCCTGAACTTTTTTTATGGACTGGCGAACCAGGGAAGCATCCTCGATATAAAGTGGAACCTGGGCGGTGCGAAAGATGTTCTCCCAGAAACCAGACAACGAATCATCGAGCCGGGAATTTTTCTTCTTCCGGCTATCCGCGGTCTTTCCATTGTTGGATTTCATGCCCGCCCTTTCGACTTTTCCAACGTCGGTGCACCCAAAACCATTGTTCGGGATAATCCCTGATGAAAACTTCCATGGCTGCGGAAATCTTTTTCAGGTAGCAACGCACATCTTCCGAATGTTCCGAGAAGCCATTTGGCCAAAGAGGTGAAGATATTTTCAACTCATGCCCACCAGCGGAATTCCTGACCAGGGCCATGGGAATCACAGGACAGCCTGTTCTGATGGAGATCCTGGCAATTCCCGGCCAGGTGGCAGCCGGCTGTCCCAGGAATGGAACCGTCAGGCCCCGATCACCGGCATCCTGATCCATGAGAAGAGACACCAACCCACCGGTTTGCAAGTGTCGCAAAACCCGGGGAGCGCTGTGTTGCATGGGAACAGTTTCAATTCCCAGGCGCTGATGCATGGCTTCAATATAACGATCAAACGGCACGTTTCGCTGTGTTTTTACCACATCCAACAGGTGATAACGCCGGGCGAGGGTTGCACCACCGAGTTCGAAATTGCCGATGTGTCCCGTAGCGACGATGGCTCCCCGACCGTGAGCGAGAGCTTGGTCCACCTCATCCCATCCTGGATCAATGCGAACTGCCTCAATCAATGCCTGAGGATCACCGCAAAAGATTTCAGCCACGGTCAATCCAAGGTGATGGTATACGAGATCTGCAAGGGAATCAAGAGACTTACGGGTTTCATTGGGATATATGGTTGCCAACTGGGAAGTGACCACCGAACGCCGAATGCGCAGGACCCGACCGGCAAAGACACCCATCCCCGACACAAGATGCCGGGCTCTCGCATAGGGAAGACAGCGCAATCCTCCGATCAACGACCGGAAAGCCCAAAACTCCATTTGATCGCGAATATCCATGGGTTGACAATAGGGTCTTCCTTGCTGATGCGCCAGCTCAAGGTGAGGCTATAAGGGAGCTGAACTCTCCGGGAAAGGAGGCGGCTCTTAAACTGGACTCTTTTGTCTTGTTTTTTTGAAAACGGGTTCGAATGAAATCTTAAAACTCCATCAATTGGTTATTCCCGACCCATTTAGCCCATTATCCCGACCACAGAAGATTAATAAGACAAAACGGTCCATATTGCAGCTACTTATTGGCCGATTGAAGAAGACTGGCCATTCAAAGAAAGCAGTTATTCGACTCAACACCTCTTTTGGCTGGCATGGATTCCACTGGATATTTGTAACAAAAATTCAAATCCAACCCACATCTGAAAGCCAGTGTCATAATTGTGTCACAAATTCCATTGACCTGCCACCCAGTTGGCACGAAGATTGTGAAACTGTTCACAACCTTCGCCACCGTAGATTTAATTTGGACAAGGAGCCCCGCGATGAAACGAATCCTGATCGCCGTTTGTGCTCTGGCTTTTCTGCTTTCCGGTGTGGCCATGGCCGCCCAGGATGGCGTGGCCGGCAAATGCATTACCTGCCACAAGGAAAAGACACTCGGCCTGTACAACCAGTGGTACAAAAGTACTCACGCCAAACACAACGTGACCTGCCTGGACTGCCACAAGGCGGTCAAAGGTGAAGCTGACGCTTTCGAACACGAAGGCGCGCTGATTGCCACCCTT
>JAUUYW010000494.1 GCA_030590265.1 Candidatus Krumholzibacteriia bacterium | reverse complement strand
TGGGATGGTTGCCGATCAGAGTGGGCAACATTGGCTCGGTGAGCGCATGGCCAATGGAGGAGACGGCATTGCTGACAAGGATATCACCGGAGGTGATCACGGCGCCACAGTCTCCATTGCGGGTGCTCCAGATGAAGTGATAGAGGCCTTCAGGAACTTCAGTCCCGGAGCTATCCAAACGATCCCAGAAAACAGTCTTCTGTCCGGCCTGCTGGTATTCCGCAACTAGTGGCCGAACCAAATTGCCCTCGGAGTCGATGATGGACCTCAGCACTGGCCCATCTTCATCAATAGAATAGCGAATTTCTGCCTGTTGACCCAAGGGAATGGGATTGTTGCAAGGAGGTTCCATCGTACCGGTTGGAGTAAAATAGAACGGACCGGGGTTGATCACCCAGTCGTTGGCATCTTCTTCACCTCGGGGCTGGCAAAAGTCATCCCGGCTGGTAATACCCTGATGGTCAAAGCCAAGCTGAAAACGGCTGGAATAGGGATCGAACATGCCATAGCCCATTACCGAACCGTTACCCCAAATGTCGGGCCAGGAACGTCTCAAATCGAAATCATGAAAAATGATTCCGGTGGAGTCGGGGCGCACCGTGGGAGAGATTGGTCGGGCCCATTCAAAAGCTCCGGAGTAGGTCAAGCCACCGTCGAGGATGTATTCAATTTCCGCCTCGGACATGGGTCGGCCAAAATCGATCTCAAATTGTTGCATGGGTCCTTTGACCACCGGCGCATCGCCAATGCCATCGATGCCGGTTGCCTGGTTACCGAGGCCGTCAGTAATTGTCACTGATAGTTCGCCACGATCGAAAGGGTCGAGGGAAAAGGGGATATCTTCGGAGTAGGACGGGCTGGTCATCCTGTAAATATAATCACCGGCAGGAAGCACCTGGTTCAGGGAGTCTTCGAAGGCCCAGTAGAAAAAAGTGTTATGGGAGTGGGCTATGTCTGAGAAATCCATCACGCGGGTTGTGCCCTCATTGGAATAAATCGCGAGTTCCGTTTCTCCAATATCTTCAATGATATTGGCAAACCCCATGCTGACATCATGGCCAGCGACGATGACTCGCGACTGAATGGCAGCATCCACTCCACAATCAACAGCACCCCATTCTTCCACTTCCCAACCATCACCGCTGAGTTTGTAGATGTAAATACCGGTCCCCACTGGCTGACCCAACTCATCTGTCCCATCCCAGGCCACTTGGTGATTGCCTGCGGCGAGAACATCATCGAGGAGGGTTTGAACGTGGAGATTGGTGAAGATGTGCTCGATAGTGAGATTGACTGGGCCGGGTTGCTCAATGGTGAAACTGACAATATTGGTAGCCTGACCAGGACAGAAACTATTGGGTACCGAGAAGTTGCTTTGTGCAATTCCGGAGTTCGCCCAGAAGGCTGTGATCAGGAAAATGAAAAATATCAATCGACTAAGCACTGGGTCCTCCAGGGAGTATCAAGGGAAAGTATAAGTATAACAGATTCGGCGTGATAGGTGGTGGGATTTTGGAAGCTAGCCGACCGGCTCACACTCCAACAAAAGTTCTTCAATGACCAGATTTTCATTCTCAGGCAGCCCAAGATCCACTTCCAACCCTTCTTCTTCATCACCCGCGAGCCCTCCGATATCCTGGTTTAACCGAACAACCGGCCGTTCTATGTCTACCCCGGCTTCAACAACTGTTCCCAAAGAGCCATCACTCAAGCGGACAGGGTTTCCCGGTGGATACAAACCCAGGGTCTGGATGAAGGTGGACAATACGCCAGGGTGAAAGCCGCCTTTGTCATTGAGCATGATATCGAAGGCTTTGTGGGGTGTCATGGGTGCCTTGTAGGGTCTGATGGCGGTCAGGGCTTCAAATACATCACAGACCTGAAGCAATTCCGTTACGGTGTTGCGCACTGCCCAGGGAGGACTGGCGGGATAACCGCCCCCATCGTGGCGCAGGTGATGACCCCAGGCTGCAGCAACGTCCATGGGAGTGGCGGCTTTGTTCTCCATGAGGATCTCGGCGCCCAGGCGGGCGTGGGACTGCATGATTTGAAACTCTTCTTTTTCCAGTCGTCCCGGTTTAAAAAGAATCTCGTCGGGGATTTTGCTCTTGCCCACATCGTGCAGCAGACCGGCGGTGCCCAGTTCCAGCAGCTGTTCATCGTCCAATCCGAGTTTGCCTCCCACATGAACTGCCAGGGTTGCCACCCGGACCGAGTGGCCAACGGTGTAGCTGTCATAGTCCGGATAATGCATCAGTTGGATGATGTCGGTGAAACTGGTTTGGGTGCTGTGCAACAGGTACTCGCTGACCGAGCGCGTGCTGTCGATATCCAGAGATTGGCTCAAAGCAGCGCTGCCATGGGCCGAGGTGACCACGTCGAAGAGGGCCTGATAAATCAGCAGGGGTGAGTCGAGATGACCCCCGCCCTGGTCCTGGCCCTGCCATT
>JAUUYW010000524.1 GCA_030590265.1 Candidatus Krumholzibacteriia bacterium | reverse complement strand
TGGTGCCTGCCAAATCGACGACCTCTCTGTTTTTATCAATGATGACCTGATCACCTTTGACGATTTTGAGCCAGGCAGCGCTGTGAACTGGCACCAGTCCGACTTCATCGGAGTGGGAGATTTTACAAATCTGCGCAACGATCTCGGCGATCAGGACCCATGTAAAACCAACTCCACTTATCAGGTAAATTTTGTGGATGACGGCATGGTGATCCCCAGTTTGGACGGCACTCCCTGCATCAACTACTGCTACGACCCCGGTGGTTGGATTGTGAACAACGATGGAGGTTTGCTGGTTGACGATTCTCAGGATTGGTTCGTGGAAAACCGCGTCATGTCCCCTCCCATTGCCTGGGTAGAAGGCAACGATGCCGCTGAATTAGCTTTCGATGTTTATGTGCACGAAACTCTGCATGCAGCTTCCCCCGGTATTTTCTACGAATGGGAAATACGGTCCACCGCCAGCGATGATCCGGCCGACCTTCAATCATCCATCTGGCGAAGCAGGAATTTCGTTCATTATGGCGGTCCGGAATTCAGGCGGCATGAAGAGCCTATCAGTGATCTTTTGGAGCCTGAAAGAAAATGGGTTCAGATTGCCCTCATCGTCAATGAACTGGGTTGGATTTGGGGATGGAATGGTGCCGATGGAACTCCGGCTCCCTATTTCGACAACGTTGCCCTGAAGATATGGTCTCCCGAAGGCCCGGAAATCCTGGTTGAACGCCAACATCTTTTTGCCGATGCGTTCCCAACATTGGACACTCTTGATCCTTCTAACCTGGCGGCCAATTCATGTCGTGTGGATGCATCGGTAGTGCACTATCATAATTGGGATGTTGGCGATTCCCTGCTGGTCAAAGTTCCTCCCCTGCGCCCCGGAGCAACGGTGCCTCAACCACCTTCACTCAACTGGGTTTTGCAATGCAACCCTGTCTTTGATTCGGTCAGACCGGGAACGCCCAACCCACAGGGCCTTTTACGAGGTTTGGTTGCTGCCGACATCGCCTATGATTACGGTGGCAACCCCAGAGAGGATTATTGGACCTTCGATCTGCCCGATGAAGAATGGTTCTATCCCGGTGATGTTCTGCATTATTACATCACGGCGGCCGACCAGTTGGATGGAATCATCCGAACTTCAGTTTGGCCCGCCGATACCACCAGCGTGCTCGATTTCTCACCTGAGTCACTCTTCCCCGACGAGCTGGTGGCGCGCGCCCTGCCGACTTTAGCCCAGCCAGCGGCCGGCGAATTTTCCCAGCCATCTCTTCTCATCATCGACAGTGCCAAAGACCCAGCCCCCTCAAACTCCTGGGCTGATGCATTGAGACAAAAAAATCTTATCCAGGGAATCGACTTCGATGTCCTCAAGGTTGTTCCCGGATTTGCCGGTGTCGATGCCGCCACCAATGTTGGTGACATTGCCACCTACCAAACCCTCATTTACTCCTCAGGGAACAACAGGTATGAAACCATGACCCAGATTTCCGATCACTACGACGATGTCGCCCTGCTCTCAGAATGGTTCGACATCGGAAACAAACGGGCCCTATTTGCTGGTGATGGTCTGTGGTCCAACCTTCTTTACCTCGATGGTGGTTCCCCATTTTCTGAACGTTTTGGTGTTGGGGTTTTTCATTCCGATATTGCAGACCTCAATGGTGGCCACCTCGAACTTCAGGTATCACCCCTGTCAGGCAATGGAATCCTGCCTGATTTTATGACCTGGGACGTGCATGGCGGCTGCCCTGATATCAAGGACTTCGACGCCGTCGGTGCTTCAGGCAGCGGTCAAACAATCGCCAGCCTCGATCTGGCAGGAGTTTCCGGCGGACCTTATGCCGCAGTTATAGCTGCTGATGACCCGGCCTTTGGAAACCGAAGCATTGCCTTGCCCTTCGATCTCGGAGCAGTCACCGGAGCAGCAGCCAGAGCCGATTTTCTGGAGTACCTGCTGGACTGGCTTTCAACTGACTTATCAGCTGTCGGTGATACTCCCATGGCAGGAAAGGTTACAGCCGGAGCACACCCCAACCCTTTCAATCCAAGCACGACCATTAACTTCGAGCTGCCGCAAAGCATGAATGCATCTTTGGATATTTTTGATGTGCAGGGCCGCCACATTCGCAGCTTGCTGGATGAT
>JAUUYW010000306.1 GCA_030590265.1 Candidatus Krumholzibacteriia bacterium | reverse complement strand
ATAAGCCCGGGTCCGAGTTTGGAACAGATGATGATGAGTGTTGATCAGGCCTGGCAGCACAACGCAGCCGGTGGCGTCATGCCTGGCAAATTCCTTGAGCTCATGGCCATCGATTATATCGGGCGCTGCACCGGAGCCCAAGGCGACAATCATCCCATCACGGGAGGCCACCCAGCCGTCGGAAAGGACTTCACGTTTATCGTTCATGGTGACGAGGGTTTGGGCATTTTCCAACAGGAAGAGTTTGGCTTGATCGCTCACGTGGGAACTCCGCTTCTAAAAAACAGGTGCGAGTCGTGCTTTATGTATTCATTTTGATAAAGTATAATTCGTCTCCTTACCGATGTCAGATTTGAAAGGGGAATTCCCATGCGGGATCTGAACGAATACCGGATCGCCACCTCACCTGAAGAGGCTGTGGCCATGCTGAAAGCGGGTCCAGGCAAGGGACGGTACATCGCCGGTGGCACCGATTTGTATTTGGGCCCACCCGATTGCGATTTTGTAGTGGATATCAATCAGGCAGGTCTCGGGGGCATTGCCAGCACCAACCAGGGAGATGTTCTGATTGGGGCTGCGACCCCTCTGCAGGACTGTGTCAACAGCAAGGTCTTGCAAAAATTTGCTGGTGGAGAAGTGTGCAAAGTTGCCGGCCAATGCGGCAATCGCCCCGTTCGAACCACTGCCACCATTGGGGGCAACATCTGCAATGCCTTACCCTCGGCGGATATGGTTCCGGTGTTGATGGCCCTCGATGCGGTGTGTTTTATAGTGGATGAGGAGAGCCAGGAGAGCATTTCCCTGAATGAATTTTTTCTGGGACCCCGCAAAACGGTCCTGGACAAGCGCCTGCTGGCGGGGCTGGCCCTGCCTCAAGATGTGGCCAGCTGGGTATGTGAGACCTACAAACTGACCCGCTCGGCCGAAGACATCGCCTTGGTCCAGATTGCTGTTTCCATGGCGGTGGAAGACGGCGCCCTGGCCCAGGTGCGCATTGCTCTGGGTTCGGTGGCCCCGGTGCCCATGCGCTGTCAGTTGGCCGAAGAACAGCTGGTGGGATTGAAACTGGCAGAGATCACCCAGGACCTGGTGGAAATAGTCTCGGTGATTGCTGCCGGTGAGTGCAAGCCCATTGACGATCATCGGGCCTCGGCCGAGTACCGCGTTGATATGGTTCGGGTTTTGACCAAGCGGCTCATTTGCCGGGTCCTGGCCGGCCATGGAATGGATTCCTGCAAATACAATGATCCCACGGATGGAGACAATGGAGGGGCTGCGTGATTATCGAATTTGAGTTGAACGGCAGGACGGTGAGCCGGGAGATTGAACCTGGTGCCACCCTCCTGACCGTGCTGAGGGACAGCGCCCAGTTTTCCGTAAAACTTGGCTGCGAAACTGGAGATTGCGGTGCTTGCACTGTCTTGTTGGATGGCCAGCCGGTCAACTCCTGCGTGGTGCCAGCCGGTCGTATTCAGGGCCAGATGATTACCACCCTGGAGGGTCTTCTGGATGACCCTTTGATGTTGAAATTGCAAAGGGCTCTGGTGGATTGCGGGGCAGTTCAGTGCGGCTACTGCTCGCCGGGAATGCTGATCAGTTTGTTCGCCCATTTCACTCATGAAAGTGAAAATCTGGATGAAGACTCCCTGCGCCATGCCCTGACCGGGAATCTTTGCCGTTGCACCGGTATGTGAAACATCTTGAAGCGGCGCTGAATGTTGCCAAGACCTTTTCGGTTGCCCAAACCCCAGGGGTGGGCGATGACACCGTCTAAAAATTCAGTGGTCGGGAAAAACGTTACCAAAGTTGATGCTTTCAAGCTGGCCCGCGGTGAAGCGGTTTACACCGATGATTTTCGACCCCCTGGCCTGCTCTTCGCCAAAGTATTGCGCTCACCCCATCCGCATGCCCGGATCATTTCGGTTGATGTCTCCCAAGCCTTGGCCTTGGACGGCGTGGTGGATGTGATATGGCATCAGGACGTCAAAGCCATCCTGCACACCCGGGCCGGTCAGAGTTATCCCGAGCCATCGCCATACGATACCGTGGTGATGCCCGAAAAGGCTCGCTTCATTGGTGATCGGGTGGCCGTGATAGCCGCCGAATCGTTGACGGCAGCCGAGCGGGGCTTGGACCTGATTGAAGTTCAATACGAAGAGTTGCCCGCCATCAACGACATGGATGAAGCTCTGACCCGCAGCGATTTGCTCATTCATGAAGTGCCGGATCCGCAGGGTATCAGTCAGGCGGGAAAGTCCAACCTGGCCGCGAACATCGACAAACAGGTGGGCGATGTGGATGCCGCCCTGAAAACCTGCGACCACATTATCAAGCGCCAATACACTTTGCCTCGTGTGCAGGCCTGTCATATCGAGCCGCACATTTCCCTGGCCTGGGTGGATGAAGATGAGCGCCTCATTGTGCGCACCAGCACCCAGGTTCCTTTCCATTTGCGCAGGGTGCTGGCCCGCATTCTGGAATTGCCCGAAGCAAAAATCCGGGTGATCAAGCCCCGGGTGGGCGGTGGCTTTGGCGACAAACAGGAATTGGTTGTGGAAGATTTGGTGAGTATTCTGGCTCTGCGGACCAAGCGTCCGGTGCGGCTGGAATTCACCCGTGAAGAAGAATTCATCGCTGCCCGTTATCGTCATCCTCAACGCATCACAATGACCACTGGCGTCATGAATGATGGCACCATGGTGGCCAACCGCATGCACGTATTGGCCGACACAGGTGCCTACGGCAGTCATGCCCTGACGGTTCAGGGCAACACCGGGCAGAAGGTTTTGCCCATGTACCCGGCGGCCAATATTCATTTCCAGGTGGAGTGTGTTTATACCAACAATCCCATCAGTGGAGCCTTCCGGGGTTATGGTGCGCCACAGGGTTGTTTTGCCCTGGAGCGGCACATGGACGAAGTGGCCAAAGTGCTGGGAATGGACCGGTTGGAACTGCGCTTGAAGAATCATATCAAACTGGGTGATACCGATCCGTTGAGCGCCAAGTATGGTCCTGTGCGGGTGGTCAACAGCACTGGTCTTGAGGATGCCATCCGGCTGGGCTGCCAGGCCATTGGCTGGAATAAAAAGCGACCTGCCAGCGAGCCCCAACTCAAACGTGGCCTGGGTCTGGCTTTGGCCATGCAGGGATCAGGCATTGCCGGAGTGGATTGGGGCGCGGCCACCGTCAAGCTGAATGACGATGGCAGCGTCAACCTTTTGGTGGGGGCCACGGATATTGGCCAGGGATCCGACACCGTGTTGGCTCAGATGTGCGCCGAAGAACTGGGTCTGGCTTGTGAGCAGGTCCAGGTGCTCAGTTCGGATACGGATCTGACGCCTTTTGATGTGGGGGCCTACGCCAGCAGCACCACCTATGTTTCCGGTGGTGCGGTGGTCAAAGCCGCCGCCAAGGTTCGCCAGCAATTGGCTGATGTTTTGGCCGGCCCCTGGGAGTGCGATCCTGATGCCATCGTTTTTGCCCAGGGAAAAGCCCTGGCTCCTGGTGGGCAGAGCATGACCATGCAGGAGGTGGCCCTATTTGCCCTCTACACGGCCATGATCCAACCCATGGCCACCGAAAGTCACATGAGCAACGATTCACCGCCTCCTTTTGCCGCCCAGTTTGCCGATGTGGAGGTGGACCAGGAGACGGGCCGGGTCTATGTGCGCAAGTTCGTATCGGCTGTGGATTGTGGCACGGTTATTCACCCCCGCATGGTGGAGGGGCAGATTGAGGGTGCCGTGGCTCAGGGGATAGGGTACGCTCTTTTTGAAGAGGTTTTGCTCGATCGTCGAGGAAAAGTCTTGAATCCCAGCTTTCTTGACTACAAAATAGCCTGCGCCCTGGATATGCCGGAGTTGGAAACCATCCTGGTGGAAACCAATGAGCCCAGTGGGCCGTATGGTGCCAAGGCAGTGGGGGAAGTTCCCATGGATGGCCCGGCGCCTGCCATTTTGAACGCAATATGCGATGCAGTGGGGGTGAGTCTGGATCAACTGCCGGCCACTGCGGAACGGGTGTGGCGGGTTTGTAGGGACAAAGAACAAGAGGCTGAGTAGCCGGTTTAAAATTGATGATGGTTAAGTGTTGATGAGAATTGACGATGGATTTTGGTTGAGTGCATGACAAAACCCCCTCAAGCAATCACTTGAGGGAAAAACGGAGGATACCATGACGAAAAGCAATTCCCGATATCTGCTGTTGATTGTTGCAGCTTTGGCACTGGTGGTTTTGACTGGCTGTTCCGGTGGCAAACAGGTAACCCGTGTTGATGTAGACGAACAAATCGATCTCTCAGGCGATTGGAACGACACCGACAGCCAGTACGTCTCGGCTGCTTTGGAGACCCAAATAACCGGCAGCTCCTGGGTGGAAGATTTTAAAGCTGAGAATGGCAAGAAACCTTATCTCATCGT
>JAUUYW010000417.1 GCA_030590265.1 Candidatus Krumholzibacteriia bacterium | reverse complement strand
CAGGGTGAATACACTCGTGAATTTCTGACGGTTGGAAGTCTGGAAGTGCGGGTTTGCCCGGTACCCCATCCCGGAGGCTGCCTCGCCTGGCGCATCGACGATCCGGCCAATCGTTCATCCCTGGTTTTTGCAACGGACATGGAGTGGAGTCAGGCAGGCCTTGACCAGCGTCGGGCATTCAAGGATTTCTGCACCAACCCAACTCCGGTTTCCACCATGATCATGGACGGTCACTACGCCGAAAAAGAATACCCAAGCCACATGGGATGGGGTCACAGCACTTTGCAGGAAGTGGCCCAGGTGGGTTTTGATGTGGGCGCCAAGCATATTTGTGTCACCCATCATGCGCCCGAAAATGATGATGAAACCCTCGATGATCGGGCAACAATTTTGACGGAGCTGGTCAGGGAATTAGGCAGTGATGCCCAAACATCTTTTGTCCGTCAGGGTCAGGAAATGAAAATTGTTGGTACCGACAATTCTGAAGAAACCGTGCACCGCAATGCCGGCAGGGTTCTGCTCATGGTTTCCGAACTGCACCAAATGGGGTACGAGCGTTTGCGCATCAGTCCGGGCATGTCACCCTCAGGTCAGCATTGGCGATGCGTCATCACCCATGTGGCCAACTTTGATCCGGATCACGGCGCCTTGGTTCTGGACGGAGTCAACGATTTGGTCACTTACAGTTCCGCAGTGGGTGACCAGTTTTTTGGTTGGGACGACGCAGCCGGCGACAACCCCAACTCCTTGGCTCGCAAATTCATCGAACGTTTTCCAGTGATTGCCCGCCTCGGCCGTGGGGATGATGAGCAGTACGTCCAATGGTATGATGAGGTGGTGCAGCTGGTGGAAAATGGAGATTTGCCCTGTGCCTATTCGGACTGGTCAGAAGATCTTGAAGACGGCATACTGCCCACAGTGGGAGGCATCAGGAAGTTGAGCATGCCACCAGACGGAGAAGGTTGATCCCATCACAAAGAAAACGGAGACCACCAAGTGAACCAATACCTGCCGACCACCATTGAAATTTTGACCATGCTGTTGCTTTGGCTGGTGGCCCGTGGATTGACCATGACCCTGAAAAGTTCCGGCAAAGGCAGCGGGAGCACGCCATCGGGTCTGGGCAGTTTGGGTTTATTTGTTCTGATGCCCCTGATCGTTTTGGCCTTGTCCTGGTCGGTGACGGTGGCTTTGAAGTATTTGCCCCAAACAGCGGGCTGGCTCGAGCAAAACCATTCCCACCAGGCCGCCTGGTTCATCTTCTGGAGTGGCGTGGCTTTTTTGCTGTTTGTGGAAGGATCAGCACACTTGATTTTTGCCCGTCGGGGCAGTGAATTGCCGATACCCGGGCTCTTGATGGGCATCATACGAACTTTGGCTGTGGTGGGTCTGGCTTTTGCTGTGCTTCGTTTTGAGCTGGGCCTGGACATTGCTCCGCTGCTGGCCTCCACCGCTTTGCTGACGGCCGTGGTGGGTTTCGCCTTGCAGGGAGTGCTGGGAAATCTCCTGGCGGGAATGTCCTTGCACATCACCCGCTCTGTAGTGCCGGGTGACTGGATTGAGATCGACGGTTTGGCCGGCAAGGTCACCGAGACCAATTGGCGTGAAACCCGCATTCGCACCATGGGCGGTCATGTGAAAATTTTACCCAACTCAAAAGTCAGCGAGTCGACGGTGCACAACATGGTCAGGCCCAATCCGGCTCGGCGGCACACCATCGATGTGGGTGCCAGTTACAGCGACGCGCCCGACGATGTGATCACCGCCCTGGTGGCCGCCGCAAAGGAAGTTGATACGGTGCTTCCCCATCCCGACCCCGATGTTTGTATTACCGAGTTTCAGGATTTTGGCATCAACTACCGCCTGCGTTTTTGGACCCGGGATTACCATCGCAAAGAGGCCATCGAAGGCGACGTGAACCGGATGATCTGGTACAAGTTCAAACGCGCCGGCATCGAAATTCCTTTCCCCATGAGCGATCAGCTTTTGAACGATTACCTGATGCTGGTCAACAACCAGATGAAACTGGATCCCAAGGACAAGGAAATGGCCTTCATTTCCGAGGCCCTTCACGCAAGCGATTTGGTCCAAAAACTGGTGCTCGATGAAGACGGTCAGCCCCTGCTCACTCTGCAGGATATGCAGACCATCGCACCGCTGGTGCGCCGGGTCCGTTACACCAAGGACGAAACCCTTTTCCACCAGGGTGACCAAGGGCACACCTGTCACATTCTGGTTTCCGGTGGCCTGGCGGGTCGGGTTTTGGGAGACAAGGGCGAAACTGTCGTGGAATTTGTCCTGGAGGAAGGCGATCTGGTAGGGGAAATGAGCCTCATGCTGGACATGCCGCGCAGCGCGGAAATCAATGTCACCGAGAGCTCGGTGTTGTTGGAATTAGGGCCGAAAGCGTTCCGAGGATTGTTGGCTTTGAATGACCAGGTGCCTGCCGCTTTTGCCCGCCTGGCCGCCGAAAGAGCCGCTGCCAACAAGGATGTTATGGAAAAATGGGCGGACAACCATGATGCTGTGGATTCTGGGGACCTGAACGAAAAGGGCTTTTTGAGGCGATTTTTGGGGCTTTTGGGCCGATAAATAACGGTTTTTCAAAAAAATCAGAGTATTTTGATAATATTTCTCAATATCGGGTAGCAAAATCCGGAACTAATCCTATACTTCATTCGTAGGAGTTACTTCCTCCACCGGCACTAAGTAATTACTGGGGCTTCGGCTCCTTGTACGGATTTTGGAGTTCAAGGGGAACTTCAGAGTTCTCGAAAGGAAAAAGAAAATGAAAAAGATCACTTTCTCTCTGCTCATGGTTCTGGCTCTGACAGCCATGTTCAGCACCGCCGCTCTGGCCGGTGGCAAAAATTGTCCTACTTCCGCTAAATGTTCCTCCGCCGAAAAAGCAGCTTGTTCAGCCAGCGCCAGCATTCCTGCTGCGCCCCACAAGTGTTGCGCCGAAGCTGCCGTCAATGGCAAAGGTTGCTGTGGCAAAGACGCCAAGACTGTCAGCGCTTCGGTGGCCAGTTACAACGCAAGCCAAGCCGCTCTCAAGGATATGCACAAATGTTGCGCCGAAGCTGTAGTAGCCGGTAAAGGTTGCTGTGGTAAGGACGCCACTGCCGTGAAGGCCGCTTACACCAAACAGGTTTCCGCTTGCTCCACTGTTCTCGGCAGCATGGACAAATGCTGTGCCAGCGCTCTGGCCGACGGCAAGGGTTGCTGTGGCAAGGACGCTGCTGCTCTGAAGGCTTCGGTCAGTGGT
>JAUUYW010000315.1 GCA_030590265.1 Candidatus Krumholzibacteriia bacterium | reverse complement strand
ACCATGCCAAAGTGAGCTGGTTGAAATCCGACCCAACCCGAGTGCGCAGGCCATTGATGTAGACAAGTTTCAAACTGTGTTGCCGATTCAGGGGTAGCGCCATGATGGCAGCCCAGCGGGTGTTTTTCTTATAGGTATCTGAGGCAATGCCATTGGTTTTGGATCGACCGCCACGCGAAAGTCCAACCCCCAGCCCAAACCAGATTCGCGATGGGAGCTGGTAAACCCCACTGAATTGGGCGGCCCACAAGGGATCTTGCTCCAGCAAGGCCCCGCCAAAAAAGTCATCATTGTCAGTGAAGAGCCAAACACTGCCAATGGCTTCCAAACTCAGGGGACCTGATTTGTAGGAAACGCCCAAGCGTGGGCGGAACCCCCAACGGTTGGTCCCCAGGTTGATCAATTTTTCAGGATCGTATTGGCCCAAAGGCACCGCCAATTTCAGACTCGCTCCTACCACCCATTTTTGTTTGAAAGCCCGCATCTCACTCATTTTCATGGCCGGAGCTCCTATGAAGTTGACCGAGAGTTCAAGCTGGGGATCGGCCAGGCCGCGCCGACTGGTTTGAGCCTGCTCTCCTTGGTATCGGCCTTCCCAATCGCCCCACACCACAGGGACGATGACAGTGGCTTTGGCTGAAGCACCGAAGAAATCCAAGGTGCGCACGTACACACCGGCGAGGCTTGTTAAATCACCAGTGACGTTTTCCAGAGTTGTGGCCTGGTCGAAAAGCATGTTGCCTTTGGCGTATCCCATGGCAACAACGGCGAAGTTCATACCGGTTGGTGTTTGGGAGAAGGAGCGGGGTTCCAGATCCTGGGCCAGGGCAGTGCTGGCTCCTGAGAGGATGATGACGGCCAGTATAAATTTTAAAATGGGGCGTGGTTTCATGAGAATCCATCCGGTAATAGCCATAGCCAAAGTTAGACGTTGTGCCTGGAACAACATTACAAGAGACCTGGTAATTTCGCGATAGAATAATTCTACTTCAAAGCCAATCAAGCCTCTATTTGGCCAAAGTGATCTTGGTGGTGCGGACCTTTCCGGCAGATCTCACATGGGCAATATAGGTTCCCGATGGTACGGTTTGCCCAAAGCGATCAAACCCATCCCAACGGATGGATTGCTCCCCTGCTTCCTGGACCTCATCCACCAGCAGCGCAAGTTCACGGCCTCGCAGATCAATGATGGCAACACGCACATGGCCCTGCTTGGGCAATGAATAGCTCAAAGTCGTGCTGGGGTTGAAAGGGTTGGGGTATCCGGGATGCATGATCAACCCAGCGGCGAGCGAAGCGGGTACACCAGACGGTGTGGCGAAATGGGCGATGACAGTGGTCGTGCCCTGGGCGGCAATATCCACATCCACATACCAAAAACTGGTCTCTCCGCTGTTGTCGATTTGAACCAGGGTTCCTCCGTTAACCAGGGGTGTGGCCTGGTTTTTGGGCATGTTGAAGATTAGCCGTCCGTGCTGAAAATTCTCAGCGTGAGAGTTGGTGATGATGGCCGTGACGCTGTCGGCGGCACCGTAGTTGGAGGGTGCATAATTGACACTCAGGTTTTGCCCGGTAGAGCCCGCACTCAAAGTGGGTCGGGGATCCAAAACGCCGTCGTGAACCCTGATCAAACGGTAGTTTCGGCCCTCATCACAAACCTGGTCCGTGGCCAGGTTGTAGGGAGGGGAGTTGAGGCTGCCCTCATTGCTGTGAATGTGGCCCCACAATGCCATGTCCACACCCAGGGAACTCAAGTTGAGTTGGCTGGAAAAATCAAAATGGTAGAAAAGGACCTGGGCGAGGCTGTAGGAAGAGGAAGCCAAATCGTTGCTCAACCAATCCATTTGTGCGGCAGTGAAACTTTC
Organism: Candidatus Krumholzibacteriia bacterium; assembly: GCA_030590265.1. GTDB lineage: Bacteria > Krumholzibacteriota > Krumholzibacteriia > LZORAL124-64-63 > LZORAL124-64-63 > LZORAL124-64-63. The sequence goes on along the minus strand of JAUUYW010000315.1, from coordinate 2,472 downwards.
TGTCCCGTAAATGTCGGAACGCCACATATCATAATTATCATAGGCTTCCAGGGCAGTGAAATGCACACCGGCATAATCAAAGCTGTAGTTCTGAGTGTGCAGGGGTGCGCCGGCCGGTGGATCATTCAAAATATTCCAACCGTAAAAACGCCACCAGTCTCGCCGGGCTGTGCCGTCGGAAGGTGGAGTGCTGTTCCAGCCACCGATGTCGTGGTTGCCGGCGATTAGATAGACCGGTACCGAAAATTCGCCCAGAACCTGTTGGCTGCGGGAATAATAGCGTCGTTGCTGAAAGTCTTCGAGTTCGCCTTCGTTGATCAGGTCGCCGGTGTGCAAGACAAAAGCAGGATTGATGAGTTCAGCATCCTGGATGATGGAGCGCAGGTCGACAACCTCACTGGTATCGGTCCAGGAGGCGCTGTTGTCATAATAAAGATGAGTGGGCAGATGGGTGTCGGTGATGTGCAGAAAGTAGAAGTCCTCGTGTTCGGATTCGATCACCTGCACGGCGTGCCTGGAAGTATCATCAAGACCGCCATCGGCTGTCACGCGCAAATTGTATAACTCATTCAGGTCGATATCGGGTATCTGGACATCAAGATCCCACCAGGTGGTTGCGGTATTGTAGGTGGCTGAATTGACAACCAGGAAAACTTCCGTCAGGCCGTGTTGCAAGGTCGCGGACCAGCCGGTGGTGGCCGGGTCGGCCTGGCAGTTGATGATGAACGAGTCACCGCCTTGCACAATGGCCGGAATATTCAGCAAGGGTTTCTGGATCACCGTCAGGGTGTCGCCGAGGGCATAGCTTCCGTTGGACTCGTCCTCATCCATCAGAAACGTGAAGACCGTGGTGCTGGAAAGGTTGATCGTGTACCATTGCTCAACCGGGGAAAAGAAGGCCGTATTGGCCACCAGACGATAGTTGCCAGGTGTTAAAGTGACTTGTCCCTCGCCGTTGGCATCGGTGATGATCTGGGTGTAAATGCTGCCATTGCCGTCATAGATGTCCACCGAGGCACCGGCCAAAGCGGCGCCGTTGTCATCCCTGGAAACGGACCCGGACAGAGTGCCGACTTCCAAACCCGCCACTGCATGGGCGCGGCTGGTGACTGAAGCCACGCCACCACTACCCACATGAAAAAATCGCATGTATTCGACCTGGCTGCCCACATTGATGTTGGTGCTGAGTACATTGATGTCGGACCAACCGTTGCCGTTGGGTCCCCACATCATGGCGCCGTTACCAAAGTACCCATAGGCCTGGCTGCCGGCAGCACCGGCAATCCAGTTTTCATAGGTAGTTCCGCTCACGTTGAAGCCATAACCGGGTGCAAAATTTTCACAGCCATTCCATTGGAACGCATCTCCCAGTTCGAAATCATTCAGGACAGCTCCACTGCCATTGGTCACTGTGGAAGTGATGACGATTTCGGTGGCACCGTCGGCCAATACATAATCGGTGACGATGGTGATGGCCGGGTTTTGTGAATCAATTCCCTGGGCGCGAACTCGGGCGGGGTTATTTCCTGATCCGTCTTCGAGGATGTTCAGGGAGGTGTAGTTGGCTTGGCGCGGCCAATCGTCGTCCAGATAAATGTAGAGTTGGCCGAAGGTATCGTGGAGGGAGGATGTGAGGGCAGCATCCACAATGCAGCCACCGGTGTTGGCGTATCCGAAAGGGTGATTGAGGGAAGTGATAACCACCGATATTTCGGTGTTGGAAAGCAGGATGTCGCCAACCTGACCAGCTGCTTCAGGACCGCCTAACAGTTGTGAACTTGAGCTAATCCACTGAGCGTTGCTGGCGGCAAAAACGGCCGGGGTGAGGAAAATGGAAATCAGGACCAGCAACAGAGGGCGAACCAATGGCATTGTTTTTCCTGTTCAAATGTTAGCATTGTTTTTGAGGCTGAACGAAGAGGTAATTGTAAGGGAAAACATTAGTTTTGTCCAGCATGGATCATCAACAGATGTGACAAAGGTTCATGTGTGGGTGAGTGACAATTCAAGTTTTGCTCAAGGGCAATCCTTCTGGTATACTGGAGGCATCGGTCCCCAGGCCCACCCTCCAACTCCCCGAGGTAACATTTGATGTTGGCTTGTCTGCATTTCACGAGGTGGGTTTTTATACCCGCTGCCGTTTTTCTTTTGCTTCCCTTGGCCTCCCTGGCCCAATCCGATCTTCCACCGGGAGAAAAACCTGTCCCTGATGCCTTCAGCCGCCTGGCTGATGCCGGCACCATGGATGACCATTCCGGTGCCGACCACCTCATCGTGCTGACCAAGACGGCGAACATGGTCAAACCCAGCGGCGTGACCTATGTCGACGGATACGATCTGATGAAAGTTCTCACACCCGCCGGTTGCCGCAATCAGAGCGTCTTGATCTGGCGTTTTGTCCCTCAGAGCAGCTATGTGGATGTTCGCGTAGTGAGCATCCTGCGCGATGGAGAACGAATTGCTGTTAATGTT
>JAUUYW010000287.1 GCA_030590265.1 Candidatus Krumholzibacteriia bacterium | reverse complement strand
GGTCAGGCAGATGGCCCAACAGGTTCACTTTCACAAACCCAATCCCGACCAGATGCTGATTGGGGTGGAACCGGGAGCCAGCAAATCAGGCCTTCGTCTGGAACTTGATAATCTTCACTTTCTTGTGCGCCAACTGTCCACTCAGTTTGTTTGTCGGGTGGTCCCTCTGGGCAAACCCCAGGATGCCGATCTGCTGCAGAAATTTGAAACCAAATTGACGGATGTCCCCTTGGGATTACCCCGGGAATCTCTCCTGGATATGGTTTTGTTGCTGTCCCAATGTGACCTGTTTCTGGCTGGCAATACCGACTTCTTTCATTTTTCAGTGGCCCTTGGCTTGCCTACTATTGGTTTGTTTTCACCCGGGGATGCTGACTGTTGGGTTCCTGAAAACCGAAAGCGCGTCAAGGTTCTTCGCCTGGATAAAGGTGGCAAAATAGACCTTGAAACGCTCATGGAAGCGGTTGAATTCGTCACCGAAGGTCGGACTACCAAAGCGGCACGGGTTATTGATCCCACCGTCGCTGGGGCCATTTCCGACCAAGATGATTCTCCCGCCACACCTTCTCATGACTGACCCGGCCCCTTCCGGATTGGAATTCAGGGTTCTGCTCGTGGCGCCCAACTGGCTGGGCGATGTGGTCATGTTCTCGGCCCTGATCGAATTCCTTCACCAGCAGCGCCAACTCCCCGATGGATCCCAGCTTGTGCTGGGTCTTGCCGTGCGACCTGCCTGGGCTCCGCTTTTCGAAGATGATCCTCGCCTGGATTTCCTGTTGCCTGTGTTGCGTCCCGGACGACACACCGGATGGCTTGGCGGGCCGCGCCTTGGCAAGGATATTCGCGCCAAGGCACCCGATGCAGTCCTCCTTGGGCCGCCTTCACTACGATCCGGATTGGCCGCTTTCTTCTCAGGGGCCAACGTGCGCATTGGTTTTGCAGGAGATGCCCGGGGCGCATTGCTTACCCACGGGACTAAAGTACCCCCAAGGGGTGAGCAGCATCACAGTCAGGAGCTTGTTCAACTGGGGAGAAACCTTTTTCGAGCCCTTGGGTGGGATGAAAAGGCCAACCAGCTGGAGGATGTCCGGCCATCACTGCCAGGATGCCGGAAATTTCAGCCTGCCTGTGCAAATTCACCATCACCCTTGTGGGTTCTTGCTCCCGGTGCAACCTACGGCTCGGCCAAAAGCTGGCCCCTCAACCGTGCCATTGAATTTGTCAGGGATGCCATCGACCAGAGAAACGCCCGCTTGGTGGTGGTTGGGGATTCCGCAGCATCTGAGTATGCCAAAGAGTTGGCCTCGGCTCTTGCCAAAACTCCAGAATCGGATTTGGGTGGTGGGCCTGGAATTGTGGATCTCACCGGTAAAACCGACTTGCAGCAAGTAGCTTCTCTCTTGAAATCCTGCCAGGTTTTTATCGGTAATGACAGTGGCTTAATGCACCTGGCCGGTGCTCTGGGAGTTGCCACTGTCGGGATTTTTGGTTCCTCAAATCCCCAGTGGACCAGTCCATCGGGGCACCTTACGAAAGTCGTGGTAGCCAAGGATTTCCAATGCCACCCTTGTTATCTGAAGACCTGCAACCAAAAGGAATTCTGTCTCGACACCATCACATCAGATCAGATAATGGCGGCGGTTGACGAACTTCTGGTGGCAGGGGACAATGGGGACAACTAGAATCGCTTGATCAAGCTCCTTGCCAGTGAAAAATTTCGAGAGAGATCAGAATGCCACTTTGGAAAACTAAATCCGGAATTTTTTCTGCCCAGCCACAGCCGGCCCTGTTTCTGGACCGTGATGGTGTGATCATTGCCGATTGCCACTACTTGTCTGATCCGGATCAGGTGGTAATTTTGCCCGGTGTTCCGGAAGCCTTGGCTCGAGCCAGACAAGCCGGTTATTTGTTGGTCGGTGTTTCCAATCAATCGGGCCTTGGTCGGGGAGTTTTTGGCCCGGAGGAATTCAAGGCCGTGATGGAACGTCTCGATTCTCTCCTTGAAAAAGAAGGCACTGAGTTGGACGCTTTTTTCTACTGTCCTCATGCCCCGGATGACTGCTGTGAATGTCGCAAACCGTTGCCTGGAATGCTGAATGAAGCCAAAGCATTCCTCAATTGGCAACTGAATGATTCATGGGTTGTGGGCGATAAAAAAAGTGATGTTGCATTGGGTCGTGACGCAGGCATGGGAGGGGCTCTGGTCTTGACCGGTTACGGCAAACAAGAGCAAAGCAAAGTGCTTGAAGCCTGGCCGAATGATCCCCGGGTTGGCATCTTCGCAGACCTTCCAGAAGCGGTGGATCATATCCTGAAAATGACTTCGGTCGGAGACCCCTCGTGAGTTGGTTGCTTGAAGGCCGCACCCTGAATTCCCTACTAATAACCCGTCTGCGGTATTTGGGTGATGTGGTCATGGCAACTCCACTGCTGGAGGTTCTTAGAAAAGGCGATCCGCAATTGCGTCTTGGTTTTTTGGCCGAAAAAAATCACGGGTTGATTCTTGAGGGCCATCCTCATCTTGACCAGCTCCACCTTCTGGATACAACAAGACACGGTGCCGATGCCAAAGCCCGAGCGGGTGACAGCACTTCTGTCGGAGCTTTTTCCCCCAAGGACATGATACCCAATCTCATCAACTCTCACTACGATTTGGCCGTGGATCTGTTTTTCAACCCCCGCAGCGCTTGGCTTTTGCGAATGGCGGGAATCAGGCACCGCATCGGTGGCACCAGAGGCAGCCGTCGGTGGTTGTATTCCCACACCGTGGTCCCATCGGAAAACCAAAACCGATTCCACGGACTATTCCAAATCGCACCTGGAGGGATGGGGGAGCACCTGGCTCGATTGTCCCCACTCGTCCATGAGGAAAGCAATCTCTCCTTTTTAGATTGGTTTGCTGAACAGTACCGGGGACGGGTTATTGCCCCTCGTTTGCCTCGAAAATTTTGGGCCAGGCAAATTGATGACAACCTGCACCAACTGATCAATGAATCCATGCAACCACCCAATATTTTGACCCCGGGGGCAACCTGGGCGGCCAAAGAATGGCCCTTGGAAAACTGGGAAAGACTTGTTCAGGGGTTAGTTGATGCCACCACAAACCCATTGTTTGTGCTTCAGCCGCCCGGTGAAGCAAAAGCCTGGTCTGCCTTGGGGAAGATGATTCCCGCCTCTCGTGGCAAGGTTTTGCCTGTATTGAATTTGCCAAAGGTTCTGGGCCTACTCAGTAGCAGCGCTTTGCTGGTTAGTGTCGACGGTGGTATCATGCATGCTGGAGTTGGTTTGGGTGTTCCTACCATTGGTCTATTTGGGCCGACGGATCCCACACTGTGGTTCCCCTACGAAAAGGCGGGACCCTTCCGGGTGATGACTTCCAAAGCTCATTGTTCCCCATGCGATCTGCATGAATGCAATCAATTCATCTGTCTGCCTGAAATTTATCCGGCTCAGGTGCTGGAAAAATGCCTCGATCTTCTTGGCAAAGGGGGTGATTGAATATTATTTCCAATCTGCCAAGTCAAAATAACCAAATTCGTCGCATCCTTTTGATACGGCGCAAAGCCCTGGGCGACTGCCTGGTTACTTTGCCTGCCGTCAGGGAATTATTCAAAGCTTATCCCCAGGCAGAAATCGATCTGATTATTGATGGACCATTTGCCAAGTTGATTGCACTTCTGGTTCCTGAAGTGCGGGTTCTTCCCTGGTCAAAAGGTTCAGGGAATGCCGTTGCGGAATTGCAATGGTACTGTAAGCTCTGGAATAGCAGATATGATTTGGTTATCGATTGGTTGGGTAATCCACGCACGGCCCTATGGACTGCCGCTACAGGAGCTTCCTTGAGAGTGGGATACGACCTGCCTCGCCGGAATTGGGCCTACAACGTCATCGTACCCCGTAATCAAGACTCTATCACAGCCCTGCGGGGATTTGCCGGAGAGGCTTTTCTTGATCCACTGCGCGCCCTGGGTTTGAAACCATTACCCTGGAATCCTGATTCGGTGGTCAGCCAAAATCTCAAAGTCCCTGAAGAGATGCTCAGCACTTCATATCTTCAGTGGCGGAACAAGTGGGAACAGCAGAACTCTGGCAGTCATGTGGCCTTGATGATGAGTGCCACCTGGCCGGCCAAAGCCTGGCCCAACCGTCATATCATCCGTTTGGTGCAGGAATTGCTGGAAATGGGGGAGTTGCCCCTCTTTGTTCCTGGTCCAGGTGATGAGAAAATGGAAATGATTTTGAGGCAAGAGCTTCCAGATTCCACTTTTGCCCCAAATACCAATTTGTTGGAGCTGGCTGATCTGCTTTCCCGTTGCGCAGCTTTTGCTGGCACCGATTGTGGTGGACGACATTTGGCAACAACTCTTGGATTGCCCACAGTGACTGTCTTTGGCCCCACCGATCCTGAGGGTTGGAACCCAAGCACCCCTCGGCATGTATCAGTGAGGCGGGATTTGGATTGCCTGGGCTGCAACCTGAAAATTTGTCCTTTGCCGGATCATCCCTGTCTTGAAAAATTGTCAGCGACGGAAGTCTTGGCAGGTTTGAATCGAGTATTGAATAATACCTTGAGAGAGAACACATGATACATTCTAAAATTTTGAAATGCTCCTATTCCCTTGTACTAGGCTTAATCTTTATGGCCTGCGCCCAAACTGTTGTTGCTCAAAATCCTGAACCCCAAGATGAAAAACCTTT
>JAUUYW010000502.1 GCA_030590265.1 Candidatus Krumholzibacteriia bacterium | reverse complement strand
GGAGGAATATTATGCCTTTGCTGATGAGCATTACACCGATGCGAGGCTTGTCCTAGGTTACAAGACCAGCCACGACCCCACAGATCCAGACTGGCAGGACCGTGAAGGCCAGGGTGCTATCTACTTTCCCGGTTATGGACCCATTAACGACGAATCCGAACTGGTGAACCTGCCTCTGTATGTTACCGTGGAAGCGGATCGCCGTGAATACTATGAAAACCTCGGCAAGTGGGACCAGTTCATTTTCGGGTGGGACGATTACACCCGCGCAAGCATTGATCATCCCGAACATGATTACGAACCCACCATGACCATCAGCGATTTGCGCCAGCCCTGGGTCAGCGTCCGCCGCGAGACCTATCGGGATATGCGCGCCGCAAGCAACGACGCTTTTAAAAACCGCGATCGCTGGATGTACCTTAACATCGGTTTGCGTGTTTTCAGTGTCTTGCAGGTGGCGTATCTGCAGGGATTGCTCGGTGGTGGTGACGAGGCCAACAATATGGAAGTATCCGGCCACAAAGTGGAATTGATTGCACAGCCCTACGGCCTGAGCCGCGGTACCGTCGCGGCCAGGGTATCGTTCTAATTTTTCAGACCCCAAGGGGAGTTTTACCTGATGAGTTCCAAATTGATGCTCTTGATTTCCACCGCAACGGTTTTGCTCTGTCTTTCGGCTGCTGCCGTGGGCCTGGCCGTGGAAATTCCTGAAACTTCTTCATTTTTGAGAACCGAGCTGGCCATCACCGGGGTGAGCCCTTCCAGCCTGTGGCATGGCAGTGGTGCTGCCGCCGGTTTGGTCCTTGATCAAATCGGAGGCGAAGGCAGCCAGCAGCCCGACGAGTTTGGCGGAGGGTTGGAGGCCGAAAAACCCGAGGAAGATGATTCTGAATCTGTGGATCTCGGAGTAAAAGTGAAAGCCGGTCTTTTCTCGGCCATCCTGCCGGGTGCCGGGCAGTATTACAATGGAGATAAGAAGAAAGCCTACATCATGGGTGGTGTCGAAGTTGCCATCTGGACGGCCTATTTCGTCTTTGATACCCAGGGTTCTAATCGTATGGATTCAGCCGAGGAATATGCTGGCATTTATGCCGGGACCAGTGGTGATCACGCCAACTCCTATTGGCAGAATGTCGGCCGCCACATGGACAGCGACGAGTACAATGACGCCCGCATGCGGGAAGCCCGTGCCCTGCAGGAAACACCCAGTGGCCTGGTTTATGGAGATGATACCTGGCAATGGGTGAACGATACCCGCCGTTCTGATTATTCCACCATGCGGGTCGACGCCAACAGCGCTTACGATCGCCGTGATTTCATGATTCTCTTTGCTGTGGTCAACCGCGCCATCTCCGTGGTGGATGCTGTTATAGGCGCGGGGAACAAACCCGGCACCATTCAAACCGAAGTGCTGGGCATGAATCTGGAAGTGGAAATGTTACCTTCATGGAGCAATCCCGGCGCTCAGTGTGTAGTCTCACGGAGATTCTAATGAAGAATTTTGGCGGTCGAGGTTTTCTTCTCCTCCTGTTGCTGGTCTGTGGTTGCGCCACCTCCGGCACACAGTCACCATACTCTGCCTCGACCATGACAGCCCGTGCCGGCAGAACACCGGTGGCGCTGGAATTTGTCATGGCCCATGAGAACACCGCCAGTGCGTCCTACTTCCCTCTTGAGGGATTGGCTGGGTGTGTTTACACCACCGACGGATCCCTGATCATCTGTGATGAAAAACGGGGCAAGGTTTTTGGGCTCGATTCCGGAAACGGTCGCTGGTACGAATTCGACACTCCCATGGTGCGGCCATACAGGCCCGTGGCCGTGGCGGTGGACGGTTTCAAGGTGCTGGTTCTGGATTCAGGCGGAAACACCGTGCAGCGGTTCGATCTTTCGGGTGCCCATCAGGATCAGCTTCTGGATCTTCGTCGGGTTGATCCGGGAACCATCAGCCAAGCAGGTGCTTTTGCCATGGACCGGGACGGCCGCATGGTGATCACCGATCTTTCCCAGCAGCAGGTCCTGCTCCTCGATACCTTCCTTAATTTGAGCAGTCGACTCGGAGAGCCAGGCGTTCAGGATGACCAATTTTCCAACCCTGAAGGAATTGTTTTTCTACCCGATGGACGCATCGTGGTGGCCGATACTGGAAATTCCAGGCTCTGTCTCTACGGGCGCATGGGCTTTTTCGAGAAAACCCTTGGTGGCCGTTTTGATCCCGACAACCCGTACATCGCCCCTACCGGAATAGACACCGATCGCCATGGCAACCTCTTCGTCACCGATCTGGTTGGTGGCCAAATTCACGTGGTTGGTCCTAATTTTCGACACCTATTCAGCAGTGGACATGAGTTGGTCCCTGCTGGTCTGCCCGAAGCTCCGGTTGGTATTGCCG
>JAUUYW010000292.1 GCA_030590265.1 Candidatus Krumholzibacteriia bacterium | reverse complement strand
TTGGCGAGTGACTGGCAGCCTTGATCCCGGCCGAGATGTTTTCTTCAGCGAAGGCCCGGTGGATCAGCTGGACCACTCGGTCAATCTGGCTTGCTACGGCGGTAAGATGGGCATCGACGGCACCCGGAAAATGGCCGGCGAGATGGGCTTTGAACGCCAGTGGCCACCGGTGGTGGAAATGTCAGGGGAAGTCAAAACCATGGTGGATGAAAAGTGGAAAGATCTTTTGTCCCGACTGGGTGGCGGCGCATGAGCGACTTCAAGGACTTGCATGGTCGTCAAAGCGGCACCTGGTCCGTGCGCGATGGTCAGGCCCACGGCCGCGAGGTGCGCACCATGTTCGCCCGCATCAGCCGCGGTTACGATTTCATGAACCACTTTCTGAGTTTGAACCAGGACAAGCGGTGGCGTGACCATGTGGTGGCCCGGCTGGACAGTGACTCCTGGGAAATTCTCGATCTGTGCGCAGGAACGGGTGATTTGGCCCTGGCTTGCGTGCGCGGTGGCAAAGGAAAAACCTGGATCGCGGCCGATTTCTGTCCGGAAATGCTGCTGGGAGCCCATGGCAAAAAAGATGCCGATCGTTTGGTCCTCTCCGCCGCCGACGCCATGAATCTGCCCTTTCGCGATCACAGTGTCGACGCGGTGACAGTGGGTTTTGGGGTGCGAAATTTTGCCGATGTGCGGCGTGGCCTGGAAGAAATCAAACGTGTGTTGCGCCCTGGAGGTCAGTTGTTGGTTTTGGAATTCTACCGCGACGACCCCAAGGCAAAAGGGGAGGCCCACGGAGTGCCTTCACCTATCCGCTTTGGCCTCAACACGGTCATCCCTTTTCTGGGCAAACTGGTGGGCCGCGATGGCAAAGCATATAGCTATCTGCCCAGCAGCATGGGCGAATTTCTCACTCCGGTGGAGTTTGCCGAACTGCTCGGCGAGTACGATTTCCAGGAAACTTTTATTGAACGCCAGACATTCGGCATCGCTCACCTGGTGGGCGGGAGGTTGCCTTGATGAGTGAGCCGCAAAAAAACAAAAAGCCAGCCGTCGGCGTGGCCTGGACCGGAGCCAGTGGTCTGGTGTACGGCGTCCGGCTGGTGGATGTGCTGTTGCAATCGGGTTGCGATGTGGATCTGGTTGTCAGCAGCGCGGTGAGCCAGACAGCTCCCGTGGAATTGGGGCACCCGGTGGAAGGGCTGATCGAAAGATTGCGCACCATGGGCCCCGGCGTCCTGGATGTGTACGGGCAGAATAATTTTTCTTCGCCTCTGGCCAGCGGTTCCGCCCAGGGTGGCGCCTTGGTCATCGTTCCCTGCAGCATGGGCACCGTGGGACGCATTGCCGCGGGCACCAGCGAGACACTTTTGCTGCGGGCAGCGGATGTTTGTTTGAAAGAGCGGCGCCCCTTGATCATCGTCCCGAGGGAAACACCTTTGGCCACCCATCATCTGGAAAACCTGACTCGGCTGAGCTCCCTGGGCGCCTTGATCATGCCGGCTGCTCCCGGTTTTTATCATCGCCCCACCAGCCCCGGTGACTTGGTGGATTTCATGGTGCAACGCATTTGTGATCATCTGGGTGTGGCGGTGAATCTGGTTCCCCGTTGGGGTTCCGAAGACCAACCCAAAACAGACAAACCAAAGCCAGGGCAAGTTTGATGTCCACCATCACTCGCTACCTATCGCTCATTAAATTTGAGCACACCATCTTCGCTCTGCCTTTTGCCCTGATTTCCTTGCTGGTGGCAGCCGACGGTCGGCCTTCGCTGAGCACCCTTCTGTGGGTGATGGTGGCCATGGTGGGCGCCCGCAGCGCGGCCATGGCCTTCAACCGCCTGGTGGATGCAGGCATTGATGCAGACAATCCCCGCACTGCCGACCGGCATATTCCCGCGGGTTTGGTCTCGCGCAAAGGCGCTGCCCTGTTCGTGGTCCTGTCGGCCATGGTTTTGGTGCTGGCGGCCTACATGCTGAATCCTCTTTGTTTCCAACTGAGCCCTGTGGCCTTGCTGGTTGTGCTGGCCTATTCCTACATGAAACGCGTGACACCTTTGGCTCACCTGGTGTTGGGTCTTGGTTTGGGAATTGCTCCGGTGGGAGCCTGGTTGGCCGTCACGGGTGAGTTTGCCGCTTTCCCAATATGGCTGGCAGCCGCGGTGATGTTCTGGGTGGCGGGTTTCGATACCATTTACGGCTGCCAGGATGCCGAGTACGACCGCAAGGTCGGTTTGCAGAGCTTGGCCTCCCGACTGGGAGTGCAGCGGGCCTTGATGTTGTCCCGTGTCTTTCACGTTTTGAGTGTGGCATTCATGGCCGGTGCTTTCCGGCGTGCGGACAACCTGGGCGTTTTGTCTCTGATGGGTGTGGCGGGGATGATTGCCCTGTTGGGCTGGGAACAGACCCTGGTTCGCGGGGGAGATCTGCGTCGCATCGACAAGGCGTTTTTTGAGATCAACTCCTGGATTGGGATGATGCTGTTGGCGGTGGTTCTTTTGGATTTGTATTTGATTTGACGGTGAATTTGATCGGGCGGAAGCGTTATTCCTCAGGTTCTCCACCGGTCGAAATTCCATCCTCCATCCGATGAAACTGCCATTCGCAAAGTTGCTTGAACCGATTCATGATATTGGCGGTGACCCGGTTGTGCACCGCTTCCCAAACCGGGCTGATCAACCGGCTTCCCCTGCCTGGTTCTTTCCCATAAAAATTAAATCCCACAAAGAGAAAAAGTTGGGTCATTTCCGTCTCACCCAGAGCTGGAATCGGCGAGCGTGTGAACATGCAATAGTGGCCGATGGGGTATCCTCCGGTGCACCGGAAAAGCACGAAACGGGCGTTGTCCGCTTCGGTAGTTTCGGCCTGTTGTTGCAGCCGTGTGAGGGTCAAATTGAAGAGAGGAATGTACCGCAAACCCAAAAAACGGCGTTTGAATCCGAAGGGATATTTTCGCATTCCCAAAGGATAAATGCTGATGTGTTTGATGCCGCCATCCTGCCGCTGCACCTCGGCGATGCGGTTGGGCCAACAGGTGGAATCGCCATCCCAACGCAGGATTTCGTCGAACACGTGACGAATGGGCGCCTGAATTCCTATCTGGTGAATATTCAAGACGGAATACAAGGAAACATCGAGTTGCAGCCGCTGCAGAAGGGCTTGGCGGAAGTTGTCCTGTTCGGTTGGGGTGTTGAACTTGATCAAGGTAGGAATTGCAGGGCGGTGCAGAAGGAAGTTGTTGGTGTCCTTGACGATGCCGATGAGGCCGGTGGGAGTGGATTTCATGTCATCATTCCAAAACCCGACAGAAAATCACTTCCAAGGGCTCCGGGTCTTCCAGGTCTTCAGGATCTTCAGGCTCCTCACCGCCAAGGCCAGGAATGCCGGAACCCATGGCATCAAATGCCGATTGAAAATTCCGCATCCAGAGAAAATGGATTCCATCCAAAAAAGCCAGACGATCTTGTTTGGGATTGAATCCGCCCAACTCCAGGGTCAACTCTTCAACCAATTCTCCACCCGGGGATACAATATCAAAACGCCCGGCTACACCGGTTGGCAACAGCGTGGTTTTTTGGTAACAGTTTTCCACGAACAATCGCCCGTCGTCGGCCACATACAGTTTGTTCAGGGCGGGATCAAAATCCAGAATGTGTGTTTCGATTTCCAGATTTTGACCGTTGATTACCATCCCTGAACCGGAAGACAGTTCCTCCTTATCTTCACCAGAGCGTTTGCGTGGTTCAAAGGGACGGCTGATCACCCGATCCAAGGTACCATCCATGTTCTTGACGTTGATGAGATACTGATCCCGGTTGGGAACCGTGAAGACCTGTTCATGGCCCAGGACCCAGGTGTCGATCTCCGAAAAGTTGGCTTTTTCATCGAAAACCTGTTTGGTCAATTCGCGCACTTGGATGTGTTCGGCAAACCGGCCCAGCTCCGTTCCTTCACTGTCCAATTCACTCAACAGAGTCGTGGAGGTCATCTTTCCTGTGGCCAGGTCAAAGGCACCGTACCCGTGGTGAACAACCAGGTGATCCCCTTGTTTGGTGGCTCCAGCCATGAAGGCAAAGCCGCCATCTGACGGATTCGATCCCGGGGTGATGGTGCCACCGGGGGTATCGTCCAAATTCAAGAGTATGATTTTTCCGGGAAAGCCCTGGCTCACGCCAACCTGGTTTTGATTGTTCAGAAAAATTGTAGTGGGACGGTTTAACTCGCCCGGCCCCTCACCTTCACGACTGAGGGTGCCGCTTTGTTCACCTTCCGGATTGATGATCAGAACCTGGAAAAGCTGCAAGTCCAAAAGGTAGGTATTGCCGGCATCATCCAACACACCATGGGCAATCACTCCGAGCAAAACATCTTCATCGTCGTCGCCGCCGATGCGCCACTGCTCTTCCAGTTGAAGTGTGCGTTGAGCAGGGTTGTCTGCAGGGAGGATGATTTCCTTGGGTTGGGCCCAGGCGGTTGTGGCAAGGGAAACTGCAAGGGCCACCAGGAAGAATTTAAGGCAGACGGCTTTCAAGAAAAAACTCCGGCGGTTGATGGGTGTGGTCTGGGGGATCAGACTGTTACTCCCATCATGCCCTAAGGTTCCGCCGGAGTGAAGGGTTTTCGCCTATTTGGATTTCAAGAGCTTGGTCTCGGGGTAGAA
>JAUUYW010000220.1 GCA_030590265.1 Candidatus Krumholzibacteriia bacterium | reverse complement strand
GGCACTTTCAAAGCGGTGCAGATGGGCGGCCCCAGCGGTGGCTGCATCCCCGCTGACCAAAAAGATATCAAGGTTGATTTCGAGACCATCCCCAAAACCGGCGCCATCATGGGCTCCGGTGGTATGGTGGTCATGGATCAGACCACCTGCATGGTGGAAATTGCCCGCTTTTTCCTGGAATTCACCCAAAGCGAAAGTTGCGGCAAGTGCACTTTCTGCCGCATCGGCACTTTGCGCATGTTGGAAATTCTGGAGCGGCTGGTTCATGGTGAAGGTGTGCCCGAAGACATCGACAAACTGAAAGAACTTTCGAGTCGCATCAAGGAAGCCAGCCTGTGCGGATTGGGTCAGACCGCACCCAACCCCGTGCAAACAACTTTGCGGTATTACCTGCACGAATACGAAGCCCACATCCGGGATCAGAAATGTCCCGCCGGCAGTTGTCAGGCCCTGGTGGACTTCATCATCGACGGGGAAAAATGCAATGGTTGCACGGTGTGCGCCAAGGCCTGTCCCGTCGACGCCATCTTTGGGAAGAAAAAAGAAATCCACATCATTGATACGGACGCGTGTGTGCAATGCGGAAAATGTCTGACCAGTTGCAGCTTTGACGCCATTTTCACGCGGTAACCAGTTTCCAAACGAGCCCGTTCATAGGAGCAGCCGATGAGCACCATAAAAATGACAGTCAATGGACAGGAAATTGAAACTTCCGGTGGTAAAACCATCCTTGAGGTGGTTCATGACCAGGGCTTGGATACGATCCCAACCCTGTGCCATAGCCCGGAACTCAAACCCTACGGGTCCTGCTTCCTGTGTGTGGTCGAAGTGGAAGGGCGCCCTAATCTGGTACCATCCTGCGCCACTCGGGTGATGGACGGCATGAAGGTGGAAACAAAAAACACCCGCATCAAAGCCAGTCGCAAAACCGCCCTGGAATTGTTGCTGTCCAACCACTATGCCGATTGCAGCAGTCCGTGCATGGAAGGCTGTCCTGCCCACGTTGATGCCCAGGGTTATATCGCCTTGGCTGCCATGGGGGAAAATCTCAAGGCAGTGGAATTGATCCGCGAAGCCAATCCCCTGCCCGCGGTTTGTGGTCGCATCTGCGTGCGAAAGTGCGAAGTGGTTTGCCGGCGCGAAGATGTCGACACACCCGTGGCCATCAACAACATCAAGCGCTACATCACCGATATGGAAAACATCTACGACGCTGATCCGGTGTGCGAACCCGACACCGGCAAAAGTGTTGGCTTGATTGGATCGGGACCCGCCAGCCTCACCGCAGCCTGGTATCTGGGCCGCAAGGGTATCAAGGCCGTGATGTATGAAGCCCTGGAACGCACCGGTGGCATGCTGCGCTATGGAATCCCGGAATACCGCCTGACCGACGAAGTTCTGGACAAGGAAATCGACTACATCCTGCGTGCTGGTGCCGAGATCAAAACCGGTGTCCGCATCGGGACCGACATTTCCCTGGATGAATTGCGCGCGAAACACGACGCCGTTTTCATTGGAGCCGGCGCCTGGACGGGCAAGAGCATGCGGGTTGAAGGCGAACACACCACCGAAGGTGTGGTCACCGGTGCCGACTGGTTGCCCGAAATGGTCAACAATCCAGTGCAGCTCGAAGGCAAAGTCGTGGTGGTTGTCGGAGGTGGCAACACAGCCATGGATTGCGCCCGCACCGCCTGGCGCCTCAACGCAGCCAAGGTGATTGTTCTCTACCGGCGGACCAAAAACGAGATGCCTGCCGACAAAATGGAAATCGAGGACTTGCTGGAAGAAGGCGTGGAAATCATGGAGCTGATGGCCCCCATCGGCATCGTGAACGACAACGGAAAGCTCAAGGCCATCAAGTGCCAACGCATGGTCCTCGGTGAACCCGATGACTCCGGGCGTCGCCGTCCAGTGCCACAGGAAGGCAGTGATTTCGATCTGCCCTGCGACCTCGCTCTCAGCGCCATCGGCCAGGACACTGTGCTGGATGGTTTGGTGGAAACCGAATTGGGCACCGTTGAATTGACGCGCTGGAATACCTACGCCGTCAATACCAACACCCTTGAAACCAATATTTCCGGTGTTTTTGCCGGTGGTGATGCCGTGGACGACGGTCCCACAGTGGTCATCGATGCCATTGGCGACGGTCAACGGGCGGCCAAAACCATGATTGCCTATATCCTCGGCGGAGAAGTCGAACGGGAACCTTTTGCTGTGCGCAAATCATTTTGGGCCAAACCGGGCAAACAGGAATTGGGCGACATCCCCGAATCTCCCCGGCACGAATTGCACCTCCTGGAAGTTGATGACCGTCGCAACAATTTCGCCGAAGTGGCCACCGGATTTGAATTTGCCGACAACCAGCACGAAACCGCCCGCTGCCTCAGCTGCGGTTGTGTGCGATTTGACGATTGTGCCCTGCGCCTCTACGGCCAGGAGTACGATGTCGACATGGAACGCTACAAGGGTTACATCCGCAAGCACAAGGTGGACGACCGCCACCCGTATGTGAGTTACGATCCCAACAAATGCATTCTCTGTTCCCGATGCATCCGAACCTGTGAAAAAGTTCTGCCCATCAGCGCCCTGGGTCTCGTTGGTCGTGGTTTCAGGACCGAAATGCGTCCGGCCATGAACGATGCCCTGCAGGATACCAACTGCGTCAGCTGCGGCAACTGCATCGACGCTTGCCCCGTGGGCGCGCTGACGGCCCAGTATGCCTTCGATGGCCGGGCCTGCCTCGACACCGATGACCAGAAAACCCACTGCGCCTTCTGCTCCATCGGTTGCAGCTTGACCATCCGCAAATTTGGAGAGAGCAGCTACTTTGCCACCAGCAGCGGCGTTCCCGGCGACTACCTCTGCCGATATGGCCGCTTTGGAACCGAGTTGCTGATCCAGAGCGACCGCATCAACAACGCCATGGTTCGTGAAGGACACACCTATCGGGATGTGGAATTGAGCGAAGCCACTGCCCGTATTGTGGAACGGATGAAAGCAGTGGCTGCTGAGCACGGCCCTGAAAGTGTGGCAGTGTTTACCAGCCCGGAACTGACCAACGAGGAGCTTTTCCTGGCTGGCCGTCTGGCCCGTGAAGGTCTGGGCTCCAACAACATTGGCTCCCTGGCCATCATGTCCGGTGCCGGGCGCAGTGGTGCCATGGACCCGGCCATGGGCTTCACCGCCTCCACGGCGGATCGCAGTTGCCTCAAGGATGCAGACCTGATCATCTGTAACAATACAGCCATGGAATCGGATCACCTGGTTCTCAATGTGGACGTGATCAGCCCCGTTCGTGATGGCGGCGCCAAGCTCATCGTCTCCAACAGCACCCTGGACCCCGGCGACCTGCGCCTCAGCACTCTGGCGGTTGATCCCATGCGTGGACGAGGTTCCTACTTCTGGAACGCTGTCCTGCAGGAAGTGCTCGAAAGTGACGGCCTGAATACTGAAGGCATTGCAGGTGCCACCGAATTCCTGGAAGGCAGAAGCACTTCCAGCGAACTGGCAGCCGCCAAATCAGGTGTTGATGAGAAAAATATCCACGAAGCAGCTGAACTGATCCGGCAAGCCAAGAACATTGTCATTGTGCACGGCATTGATCGTCCCCATGACGCGGCACCCGGCGACCTGGAAATTTTCACCAATCTGGCCATCCTGTTGAATCATCATGGCCGGAATGCCGAAATCCTGCTCCCCCGCCAGCTGGCCAACAGCGCCGGCCTGGAAATCATGGGCGCGGATCCTGCTTTCTGCTGCGGAAAGGTGGCTGCTCCCGAACTTCCCGGAGCAACCACCAGTCAGGAACTGCGCACTCACCTGGAGAGTGGCCAAATCAGGGCAGCCTTGATTTTGGGTGAGAACCCACTGGACTTCGATCGCACCGGCAGTTGGTTCCAGAATATTGAATTTTTGGCCGCCATGGACTGGACCGAAACTGAAACCACCCGTTTCGCCGATGTTACTTTGCCTGGCACCACCTTCCTGGAGACGGCCGGTACCCGCTGCAATTTTGAGGGTATGGTTACCAATTTCAGTGCAGCCGTGAAACCGCCCAGTGGGCTCAATGGCATTGAAGTGCTGGAAAAACTGACTACCGATTTCGGCCTGGATACTCCCGACAACCTTCCCACCCATATCGATGAACTTGTGGGTAAAAGCCTGGGCGACCTGAAAGCGTTTTACTGGAATACCGGAGAGAATCACCAACGTCCAGCCAAGATGCAGTTGATACCTGTGGTTGTCGACGCCAAGGCATCGTCCATGCGCCCTCCTCTGACCCACAGCCAAAAGTACCGCAAGGAAATCAGAGAGGTGGGCACCGAACGGTTCCGTGTGCAGCACGGGCACTAAAAGAAAGAATCCGTTCATGATCAGTCTCGAGGTTCTGTATTCTCTAATCGAGGAAAATTACGTTTTCCTGATGGACTGCGATGACAATGAGAAGTTGTTGTATTGCAGCCAGGAACTGAAAAAAAATCTGGGTCTTCACCATCACCCCAGCTTTGTACCCAATCTTGAAGATGTGCTGGACCCGTCAGCCCTCATCTCGTTTCGCAAGGCCATGCAAAGTGCCAACAAAGGGACTCGTGGCATCAACGCCCTGTTGACCCCGAAACGTCTTCGCTCCACCAATTTGCCCATGCATGTGCGGTATGTGGAAGAAGATGGGCAAAAACACTACCTCTTTTTTGGCGCCCAGATCGATACCCTGAACCATATCAGCGACTGGGAAAGGGAAGAACGGGTCAAGGAACTCAGCTGTCTGTACGGAGTCGCCGAGTGGATCGAAACTTCCCCGAACATCCATGAATTTTTTTCAAAGCTGCCCAAATATCTCGCACCGGGAATGCGTTTCCCGGCTGAAGTCGTCATCTATTCCATTTACAATGATGTTGAATTTGGACCGGAACCTGAAAGCGGCGATTACATCGTGGTTTTTCTGGTGGTCAACGGCGAGCTCAAGGGTGAAATCCGCATCGGATATATTGGGGACAGCCACGAACTGTTACCCGAAGAACAAAAAATGCTCAGCGAAATCGGTCGCATCCTCAATCTGGCCATGGAGCGCAAGGAATTGGCCGAAGGAGTGGCCCTGAAACAGGAAGAGGAAGCGGAGATTCGCGCTCGTCTGGCTCGATTGGACACAAAAATCAGTGCCCGCGAAGGCGAACTCGAAGCCCAGCAACAAAAATTGAGCACAGCCGACAGCTACCTTCAGCGCATCAACAGCGGGTGGGAAAAAGCCAGCCGCCGCATGGAGACCATGTTCAAGGCCATCCCCGATCCGGTGATGCTCATTGATCCTGACCTGAACGTTGTAATGAGCAACATGACCGACGTGGAAACGGGAGAGAAATGTTACCGGGCCTACTTTCAACGCGAGACACCTTGTCCGGACTGCCGTTTCAGCAAGGTTATGCGCGACAAACTTCCCATCACCAGCAACATCCGGCAGGATGAGAAATTTCTTCAACTGCACACCCTGCCTGTTTTCAACGATGAACAGGAAGTTGACGGAATTCTGGAATTTTTCCGGGATGTCACCCTGGAAAAAACCTATGAGCAGCAAATCCAACAGGCTGATAAACTGGCCAGCCTCGGGCAGCTTGTCAGCGGAATTGGCCACGAGATCAACAATCCCAACCAGTTCATCCGGGGCAATGTAAAAATCGTTCGCCAGGCTCTTCATGACATGCTTCCCATCGTGGATGCCCATTATGAGACTCATCCGGACCTGAAAATCGCCCGGCTGAAATACGATTTCTTCAAAGAGCACATCATGACCCTGGTGGATGACATGGCCCACGGCAGCGAACGCATCAAAGGTATTGTGGATGGGTTGCGTGGATTTGCCCGCAAGGACGAAGGCCTGCTTGTGGATACCGTGGACGTCAACACCCTGCTGGGTTCCACCACCCGCCTGGTGCAAAACGAAGTCAACAAACACGCCACCATGGAGTTGGATCTGGCTGAAGAACTGCCTTCCTTTGCCGGCAACAGCCAAAAAATTGAACAAGTCCT
>JAUUYW010000197.1 GCA_030590265.1 Candidatus Krumholzibacteriia bacterium | reverse complement strand
CTGGATGAACACGAACGGAAAAAAGCTACCAAACGGGCGCGGCTTTCCGATGGAAATATTGAATAAAACCACCGTTGGTTGGTGCTGCTTGGTCTGGGCCCGGGTCGCAGCATTCTGCACGACCCGGGCTTTCTTATCTCGAAAGGCCAAATATGCTCTTGCTTGAATTCTCCATGTACCCCACCGACAAGGGTGCCAGCGTCAGCGAATACGTCAAAGGCAATCTCGAGATCATCGATGACAGCGGCCTGCCCTACCAACTCGGCCCCATGGGAACCTGTCTGGAAGGGGAGTACGACCAGGTGATGGACGTGGTGCGCCAGTGTTACGAACGACTGAGCGCCGACAGTGACCGCATCGCCTGTCAGATCAAAATGGATTGGCGGCGAGGTCATGTGGACCGTCTGCAAGGTAAGGTGGAAACCCTGAAGGCCAAGACCGGCCGCGACCTCAGCACTTGATAGCATGCTTATCGATCTGAAAGCACCACCCTGGGCAAGACACTTTCTGAGTGACCGGACCGACTGGAACAAGGCCCCTTTGCCGGTGTCTGAAATGGCACCCTTTGAGTTGCCTGATGATGTCTATTTCGAATACGCCTACGTCGACGATCAGGGTGAAAAGCGACCCGACCCCGAGAATCCCAATCCCATTCTCAACCCATGGTGGACATTTGCCAGCAATTTGATGGGGCCCGCTTATCGGCCTGATCCCCTGGCCCGCATAGCCAGCATTGCTCCGGCCGGCCAGGTGCTGCGCCTGAGTCTGGATTCGAAAATCCTGGGTGAAAACCGTCGGCTTCTGGTTTACTCTCCACCTGGCCTGGCTCATGTCGCCTTGCCCCACATTTTATTTCAGGATGGCAAGGCCTTCTTTGGCTGGGGCAAGGTGCCCCAGGTGTTGGACAACATGATGGCGGCGCGGCGGGTGGGGCCTGCTCATCTGATTTTTGTTCCTCCGAAACAGCGCACCGCGGAGTATGCCTTCAATCCCCAATACCAGCGTTTCATGCTGGATGAATTGATGCCTTATGTGGAGTCAAGGGTTCCCTGCGATGGGCGGTGCTCGGTCTGGGGGGCAAGCCTTGGCGGTTTGTTCAGTGCTCAGCTGGCCTGGGAAAATTCGGATCGTTTTCAGAAAGTCGTCTGCCAGTCCGGGGCATTCCTTTTTTCTGAAGACATGGATCTGAAGAATCCTTTTGTCGGCAATGAATCGTTCCTGGGACAGGTTCAAGGTGAAAAAGCCCGGGATTTGAACTGGTATTTGGAATGCGGATCTTTGGAATGGCTTCTGAAAAGCAATCGAAATTTGTGGTCTGCTTTGCAGGACAAAGGAATGCCGGCTGTGCTGCGGGAACGAAATGCCGGCCACAACTGGATCAACTGGCGCAACGGATTGGCATCGGGCCTGGAGTTTATTCTTCAGGATTAAGGATTTCCCAAGGCGCCCTCACGAAACGGTGATTCAAGACATGGACAAGTTTCGCAAAATCTGCCGATGGATTCACGGGGAATTGGGATTTCTGGCCGTGGGGCTGACCCTGGTGTACGCCATCAGCGGTATCGCCGTGAACCATGCCCACCATTGGGATGCCAACTATGCCCTCACCACCGAAACATTCGCCATCGAGGCTCCGGGAACCGGACCCACGGGTGAAATCCAGGACCTGGTAGTTTCGCGCCTCAACTTGCAGGAGCCCATCAAAAATACCTGGCGGGCCAGTGAGTCCGAATTTCAGGTTTTTCTGGAAAACGGCCAGTTCGATGTGAATCTGGTCACCGGCGAGGTCCTTAAAAAAGGATTCAAAAAACGGCCTCTTCTTTTTGACCTCAATTTCATGCACTTGAACTCGGGCAAGGCACCTTGGACGGGAATTGCCGATGCTTTTGCCGGCATCATGATTTTCCTGGCTTTGACGGGGATTTTTCTGGTCAAAGGTCGGCGTGGGTTGGCTGGACGAGGTGGGCTGATGATGGGGTTGGGATTCCTGTTGCCTATTGTGTATGCGATAATGCTCCGCAGTTGAATGGTTTTTTGGGCTATTTGCCGCGAAATCAGCAAAAAGAAGGCCGGACATATTGGGTGCCCGGCCTTCTTTTTCGATTCACTAACTTCAATCCGAGTAGGGCATGGGCGGTGCGTAACCCAGCATCCGGGCATACACGGCCAGTGAACCCCTATGATGGGCCGTATGTTCGGCGATGGCTGCAATGATGGTGGCGCGAGGTTCACCACCCATCACCGGACCCGCTGCGATGGGTTCCATCATCTCCTCAGGTGTTTTGCTGTCCAGAACCTCTGTTGCGGCATCCACACTTTTTACCAGCCAAACCATGGCATCAGGCAGGGAGCTGCACTCCCGAACCGCTTTTTGGTGTTCAGCAAAATCCAGGTTGAAACCTTCGGGCCGAAAACCACCATCAACAAACCAGTCGATGGTTTGGGCCACATGGGCCACATGCTGGGCTACGGTGAATTGCCCGGGGGTGGGGGCGTATTCGGCATCGTCATCATGAAAGACGCTGCAAGTGCGGCTGAAAAATTGCAAAGCCTGTTTCACGGGCACTGAAAAATTGCTGTGCAGGCTGTCGTTTGGGCTGTTGGCGGACATTGGCTCTCCTTTGGCGGAAAGATCATGACGGCAAGGCCTTGGGGATCATTCCCGAAGCACCAAGCCTTGGAGGCATTGTACATCCGGCGGATGAGCCTGTCACCCCAAACATCGCGGGTTCCCGAAGTTGGGTTTTTGGCCCAGGTTGGCCCATGTTCAGGTTGACTCCCATGCCTGAGGAGTCTAGCTTATGCCGGGTGCCGACGATCACCAGCGGCGGCCTGTGGGCTTGTCTCAACAATCCTTTTTTTTAGCATTCGATATGGGGACATTATGGGCGTAGTCATCGGTATCCGGCGGGAAGATAAGAACAAGTGGGAGCGACGAGTACCACTGGTTCCTGCTGATCTGGCCGATCTGAAAAAGAAGCACGACGTTGATTTTGTCATCCAGCCATCGCCCGTCCGTGTTTTTTCCGATGATGACTTCCTCTCAGCCGGTTTGACAGTGGACGAGGACCTTTCCGAAGCGGACATTATTTTTGCCGTGAAGGAAATCCCTGTGAACATGCTTCAGGGGAATAAGGTCTTTGTTTATTTTTCCCATACGGCCAAGGGCCAGGACTACAACATGCCCATGTTGCAGCACCTGCTGAATGAAGGCGCCACCCTCATCGATTACGAAAAAATTGCCGACGAGCAAAACCGCCGGCTGATCTTTTTCAGCATTCATGCCGGGTATGCGGGCATGATTGAATCTCTGGTTTGCCTGGCTCAACGTCTGGAATTGCAGGGCAAGAAAACCCCGCTTCAGGATCTCAAACACGCGTATGAATATGCCAGTCTGGAAGAGGCCAAAGCTCATTTGCGGGAAATCGGTGCCCTGATCAAAGCCGAAGGCCTGGGCGACCACAAACAGCCTGTGATTATTGGGCTGGCCGGCTATGGCAACGTCTCCAAAGGGTGCCAGGAAATCCTGGAATGCCTGCAGGTGAAAAGCATCTCCGTGGACCAGCTGGAAGCTACTGCCAACGCTTCGGTGGATGAAGTGGGCGCCTTGGCTCAGGTGATTTTCCGCGAGGAGGATATGGTTGAAACCAAATCCCCCGATGCCCAGTTCGTATTGCAGGATTATTACCAACGCCCGGAAAATTACCGCGGTGTGTTCGAAAAATTTCTGCTCCACCTCGATCTGCTCATGAACACAATTTACTGGGAAGAAAAGTATCCGCGGTTGGTCACCCACAAGTGGGCCAAATCCAACTACGGTCCGGACAAATCTCCCCGCCTGCAGGTCATTGGTGATATCAGCTGTGACATTGAAGGCAGCATTGAGTTGACCCTCAAAGCTCCCCAACCGGATAACCCATGCTATGTGTATGATCCTGCGAGCCGCAATATTTTCGATGGGGTGAAAGGCCATGGCCCGGTGATCATGTCCGTGGATAATCTACCCTGTGAATTGCCAAGGGAATCGTCTGAACATTTCAGCCAGGTGTTGCGGGACATGGTTCCCCACCTGGCGCAGGCCGACTTTGTCAGTGACTTTGGCAGCCTGCACCTGCCGTCCTTTTTGAAGAAAGCTGTGATCACTCACCGAGGTGAGTTGACTCCCAACTTCCGCTATCTCCAGGAATCACTGGACAAGCACGGCAAATAGGAAAGTCTCGCTGGATAGTTTGCAATTGGTCCTGAACGCCCCAGAGCCAATGGCCTGTGGCTAACCTGAACAAGGCAGGGATGGGATGAAAAAAGTATTGGTGCTGGGGGCCGGCATGGTTGCTGGACCCCTCATTCGTTATCTGCTCAATCGTGATTATCAAATCACCGTCACCAGTCTGGTCATTGAAGATGCAGTCAAACTGGTGGGAGGCGATCCCAACGGGGTGGCCAGATCTCTTGACCTTTCCGACGACTCGGCCCTGGCAACCCTGGTGCAGGAACACGATCTGGTGATCAGCCTGGTTCCTTTCACCTTTCACCCAATGGTGGCTCGTCACTGTTTGGCTGCGGGAAAAAATCTGATCACCGCTTCCTACGTTTCCGACGAGATGATGGAACTGGATCAGGAGGCCAAGGACAAGGGCCTGATCTTCCTGAATGAAATTGGGCTGGACCCCGGAATCGACCACATGTCAGCCATGCGCATCATTGACGATGTGCATGCCCGAGGTGGGAAAATTCGTCATTTTCGGTCCTATTGTGGTGGCTTGCCTGCTCCTGAAGCGGTGGATAATCCTTTCGGATATAAGTTCTCCTGGGCCCCACGCGGGGTCTTGTTGGCCAGTCGCAATGGGGCACGTTATTGGCGGGACAATCATGTGGTGGAAGTCCCTCCGGAAAACCTTTTCAGGGATATGCGCCTGCTGAATGTGCCCAACACCGGTGACTATGAAGCTTATCCCAACCGGGATTCCCTGAAATACAAGGATATCTACAAGTTGGGCGGTGAAATACGAGGGTTGTTTCGTGGCACTTTGAGGTACATTGGCTGGTGCAATTCCATGTACCATTTTGGCAAACTGGGTCTGTTGGACCTGGAACCCCGTGATTGCAAGGGGATGACCTTTGCTGATTATATGAGAGTTTTGCTGGAGGCGGAACAGGATCAGGATCTGCGGGTGGTTGCGGCCGAACGCATGGGTATTCCCGCCGATTGTCTGCCCCCCTGGAACTTGCATTGGCTGGGCCTTTTCAGCCGTCGTCCCATCGGCCAGGATGAAATTTCGCCCCTGGATTTGTTGGGTGACATCATGCTGGAAAAACTCTCCTACAAGCCCGGTGAACGGGACATGGTGGTGCTTTACCACGAATTCAAAGCCTGGTTCGAAGATGATGATCACTACGAACGTCTGACTTCGACCCTTGTCGATTATGGTGTGCGTTATGGTGACAGTTCCATGAGCCGAACCGTCTCGTTGCCCGCGGCCATCGCCGCCCGTCTGATTCTTGATGGAAAGATTCCCCAACGAGGTGTGCTGCGACCGGTGCACCCTGAGATTTACAATCCGGTTCTCGACGAACTGGCTGACCTGAACATCGTTTGCAAGGATGAGAGGATGTCCTACTAATTCGGGACACGAACTTTTTTGGAGGAATAGGAAAATGGCCAAGGCAAAAAAAATCACAAAGAACCAGATCTTCCGGGCCCTGGGCCTGAAGTCGAAGATGAAGGGTACCAACTGTGGCGGTGAATGGTTCGCCACCAGCAAGGACTACATTTCCAGTTACAGTCCCACAACCGGCGAACTTTTGGGCAAAATCGAGCAGACCAGTCCCAAGGATTACGACCAGGTCATGAAGCAGGCCCGCAAGGCATTCCTGGAGTTTCGCTCCATGCCTGCTCCCCTGCGTGGTGAAATCGTGCGCCAGGTGGGCGAAGCCCTGCGTGCAAAAAAGGATATGCTGGGCGCCCTGGTGAGCCTGGAAATGGGCAAGATTTACACCGAGGGTCTGGGTGAAGTGCAGGAGATGATCGACATCTGCGACTTCGCCGTGGGCATGAGCCGGAACCTGAGCGGCCCGACCCTGCAAAGCGAGCGGCCCAAGCACCGCATGATGGAGCAATGGCATCCCCTGGGTGTAATTGGTGTCATCAGCGCCTTCAATTTTCCCGTTGCCGTTTGGGCCTGGAACACGGCTCTTGGCTGGATCTGTGGCGACAGCGCACTGTGGAAACCTTCGAGCAAGACACCTTTGTGCGCCATCGCCTGCCAGAACATCGTCAATGAAGTTTTCAAGGCCAACAATCTGCCTGAAGGCATCAGTTGCGTGACCATTGGTCGCGGTTCGGTGGTTGGTGAAAAACTGATCAACGACAAAAATATTCCCATGGTCAGCTTCACTGGTTCGACCTTCATGGGCAAGCGTATTGGAGGAATCGTTGGTGAACGCCTTGGCCGCACGATCCTTGAACTTGGTGGCAACAACGCCATCATCATCAG
>JAUUYW010000314.1 GCA_030590265.1 Candidatus Krumholzibacteriia bacterium | reverse complement strand
GAGCGTCAGACAGAATCCATAAGGCGAGAGTATCTACCATGTGGTTATGCTGAACGACTGGCATTTGCGGTGGGTATTGAAGCTGTTTTGTGGGGGATTAGGGTTTTGAATAGGATCAGGTGATTGGCCCACGTTTGAATTTATATTAATATTTTCAAACGTGGGCTTCCCACGTGGGACAAAAAGGGGACTTTCTGAGAAAAAAGAACTTTCACTTGTGAATTGCAGGATCAAGGCCTCTGACAATCACTGCGGAACAATATTATCCCCACAAATAGTGCACTGTTCCATCGTCTTCTTCCCCCAACTCAAAACCGGAATAAAAAACAAGGTAAATCGCTGCGAAATTTCCACCCGACGCCACTGAGTGTGATTGTTGCACCGCCGACAAGTACGATACTCCCCGGGTCCCAAATCCTTCAAATGCTGCCCAAAACCAAATAAAAAAAACATGACTATCTCCGATTACCTGTGAAGCATTATTGCCCGACCAAACCATTCAAAAGCGCCTGAACAACCTTCTCTGCATCACGCCGCCGCAACTGCTCGTAACGCACCGCCCAGATGTGATCATCAAAAGCCAGGTTGCGCATCTCCACCAGCAATTTGTAGGTGGCCGGATTGTTCCGCAACACGCCCAGGCTGCGACCCTTCGCCTTGGCCCCGGCCCCCATATCAGGCAAAAGTTTTTCAGCCAGTTTGCGACTGGTATGGTCGATGTTGTTCCGGCTCTGGTAATATAACAGAGTGACCACTTCACCCGATGGCGGATCATTGTCGGCATGAAAACTCAGAAACACCTGCTTCTTTTTGGGAACATTCTTCAACGCACGCCGGGTAATTTCCACCCGCTCGTTGAGATACTTTTGTCCGCCCTTGGGCCAGGTGGAAGGCCGGATCCGGCGATTCCATTTCTCATCGTTGAAAACTTCATTCCTGTCGTGAACAAAGGTCTTGGTGACGGGTGAGTTGCCACGCAACAAATGGTTGGGACTCACAACAGTCAGGGTCACCTCGGCCCCGTGCAGTTTCAACAAGGCATACACCCGCAGAGCCAGGTCGTAGGCGTATTCATCTTCCACAATATAGGAGGCCTTGCCGGCGGAATCGGTGGTGCGCACAATGGCACCGGGATCAATGCCACCATGGCCGGGATCGATCACAAAATGCCAGCCGGCGAAGCGGTTGCTCAGCGATGGCATCGACTTGAGGGTCTTGTCGAATTTGGCCAACAACTTGTGAGCATGCTTGTAACAAACCAGAGGATTGATGCTGCTCTCTTCACGGTAAGTGCGATTGGTTTGGTGGGCGGCTCGCGGCATTTCATAATAATAAGGACCGTTGCCGGGTCTCAGACGTTGCACCTTGGTCACCTTGACCGTCAGTTTATCCCAATCGATGGTTGCGCTGGCAGGGGTGCCAGGCGAAGAAGTGGTTGGCGGCGCGGCACCGGGAATGGGGCGGACTTGCAACTTCTGGTCGGGATGAATCACCGACCCACGCAAATTATTCAAACGGCGCAATTCGCTGAGACTCATCTGGTGCAGACGAGCTATTTCCGTAAGATTGTCCCCGCGCTGAACCGTGTAGACAGCAGTGAGGATTGTGGCCCCATTGCTCAGTTGCAGCTCCTGGCCGATGAGGATGCGGTCACTTTTCAGGTTGTTGATTCTTTTGAGTTCTTTCACGGTCATGCCGTAGGCCCGGGCAATTTCCCAAAGAGCATCACCGCGCTCGACGATATGGGTGGTGAGTTCCACATCCCGCAGTCGCAACTTCTGCCCCACATAAATGCGATCGCTTTTCAAGTCGTTGATGATTTTGAGGCGTTTGACGGTGGTGCCTTTTCGTTTGGCAATACGCGCCAGAAAATCGCCGCGCACCACAACGTAGACGGCATCATCGGAATCTTTCTGCCCCACTTTCAGAACCTGTCCGATCATGATGCGATCACCGGTCAGGCCATTCCACTGGCGCAGATTTTCAACGGTCGTATTGTTTTTCCGGGCCAGGCTGGTCAGGCTTTCCCCGCGCTTGACTTTGTGGGTGATCCAGTCGGCGGCAAAAAGTTCGCCGACGGAGGCCAGAAGCAAAAGCAGAAGCAGGGCCAGGATGCGTAGCAGACGCTGACAGATACCAATCCTCCTTGATTGGTAAGATGGTTCTTGCGGCACAATCAACCCGGATGATATTCTGTATATCGCAATTGCGCAATGGAAACAGCGGCAAACTCACACGTCGGCAAAGAATGAGGCTCAGCATGAAACATCTGAAACTGGACCGTCCCCTGGCAGTGTTCGATCTGGAAACCACAGGCATCGACCCGGACAAGGATCGCATCGTCCAAATGGCCATCATCAGAATCGAGCCCGATGGTCGGCGCACCACTTTCGAAACTCTGGTCAACCCCGAGATGCCCATTCCGCCCGAAGCTTCCAAGGTGCACGGCATCAAGGACGAAGACGTGCGCGACAAACCCACCTTCAGCCAAATTCGTCGCGAGGTGGAGGAGTATTTGCGGGACGCGGTTTTAGCCGGTTTCAATTCCATCAACTTTGATACTCCCTTGCTGATGGCGGAGTTGCACCGGGCCGAGGCGGATCTGGATTTGCGTGGTGTCAAACAATTGGATGCCATGCGCATCTTCCACACCATGGAGCGCCGCGATCTCACGTCGGCCTTCCGTTTCTATTGTGATGAAGACCTGGTGGGCGCTCATTCTGCCCTGGCTGATACCGAAGCCACTCTGGCCATCCTCGATGCCCAGGTGGGTCGTTACGAAGAGGTGCCCAACGAGGTGGAGGAGTTGCACCGTTTCTGCAATCCCCACGAAGGCAAGTATGTCGACCGTCGTCGCAAGTTTATCTGGGACGACAACGACCAGGCCGTTTTCACATTTGGCAAATACAAAGGCCAAAACCTGCCCGAGGTTTGCAAGGACCAACGGGGTCGCGGTTACCTGGAATGGATGCTGGGCAAGGATTTCAACGAAGAGGTCAAGGATATCCTTCGTTCGGCCCTGGACGGGGTTTTCCCAAAACGGCAATAATGGCCGGAAATGGCCCTTTAACTACTGAAATTGGCCACCCAGGTGTTCGGGACTATTTTTGGGTTTTCATGGTAAGTTTTTTAGAAACAAGTATTTAGTCGTGTTTTTTTGACCCCCTGAATTTGGAACAAGTGTTGCATATTGACCCCTGAGATTTGTTTCCGTGGCGCTGAGTCACGTACCTCTCGAGGGAATCGAGTATGGGGAAATCATGAATATTGTGATGAAAAAACTGGGATTTTCACGTTTTGAAAGCTTGCTGGGGCTCGGTCTGATGGCCGTCATTGTCCTGGTGGTCTTGCCACCCCTGCGGGGAGGAATGTTGGCGGAACGTCCCCTGCGCGCGGCTATGGAAGCGGAAATGGTGGCTCGGGCAGTGCTCGACTATCACACCGACATGGGCAGTTGGCCCGTGGGCGGAGATGGTCAAACCGACCTGGCATTGCTGGTTCCCATGCAAAACCGGGCCCGAACAAGGGCTATGGCCGGGA
The DNA here is from genome assembly GCA_030590265.1 of Candidatus Krumholzibacteriia bacterium. GTDB lineage: Bacteria > Krumholzibacteriota > Krumholzibacteriia > LZORAL124-64-63 > LZORAL124-64-63 > LZORAL124-64-63. The sequence continues at coordinate 824 of JAUUYW010000314.1, read as the reverse complement.
CCATGAACTCGGCCACCAATGGTTCCTTGATGGGAGCCCTGGTGAGCACTGAAAGTTCCGGAGATTCACCGGAAAAAGCCAACACCATGGAGGAAAAATCCTGGCTCAAGGAAGTCCCCGTCGACCCCTGGGACCGACCTTTCCGGGTGGTGGTCATTGGGGATCGCACCAGCTATCAGATGGAGCAGACCTCATCAGGTTATCCAGACGAACCGCCAGCCGGCACGGCCATCGTGGTGATCAGTGCAGGCCCCAATGGACTCTATGATACGGATTTGGCCCAGCTTTGGAACGCCGATCTTTCCGGACGATTGCATCGGACCGACAGTGACAATTCTACACCATCTGGAAATGCCTTTGGTGGAGATGACCTTGGATTTGTACTCTCCCGGTCAGCCCTTGGAGGGAACAAATGAGCGTCACAACCGATTCGAACAAGCAGAGTAATTGGAAAACAGTTCGATTTGAAGTTCTCGAAAAAACTGAATCCCTGCCCAGTCTCAGCATTGTAGTATCAGAATTTTTGGCCCTGGCCCGTAGGGATTTTTTCACCGCCAAGGATTTTGAAACGGTGATCAGCCGGGATCAGGCCCTGGTTGCCCGTTTGCTGAAGGTGGCCAACAGCGGCATGTATGGTCGAAGCAGGAGCATCACTTCTATTCCTGAAGCGGTGGTCATGATCGGTGTGGACAACCTCAAAAAAATTGTTTACGCAGTGAGCAGCGAAGGCCTGACGCGGCAGCAGCTGGAAAATTACAACTACCATGCGGATCAGGGTTTCTGGCTGCACTCCATGGGTGTGGGGTATGCCACCAAGGTTCTGG
>JAUUYW010000025.1 GCA_030590265.1 Candidatus Krumholzibacteriia bacterium | reverse complement strand
TGGGTGTTTCTTTGGTGCTGACCTTGGTGGTGGATGGATCTTCGCACAAGATTCCACAGGCAGTTGATTCCGTTGAACCCGTTGAGTCAGTTGAGCCCCGAAAGCCCGGCCGCAGCGGCTTTTCCCTCGTCTTCAAAAATCGTTATCTGCTGTTGATCGCCTTGATGATGGTTTTGGCCAATCTGGTCAACACCACGGGTGAGTATATTCTTGGCAACCGCGTGAAAGCAAATGCCCTGGAGATTGTACCGGAAGTAATAATCACCGAAGAGATGAGTGACGCCGATGTGGCCATGGCCCAGGTGGATCGCCAAACTCAAATCGGTGTGATCACCGGGAAATTCTACTCCGGGTTTTTTAATCTGGTGAATATTGTCGGACTGTTGACCCAGCTGTTCCTGGTTTCGCGCATTGTGAAGTGGGGAGGGGTTCATTGGGCTATCATGATCTTGCCTTTGGTGGCTTTGGGTGGTTACGCCCTCATCGGAATGATCCCAGCGCTGGTGATGATTCGTTGGGTTAAGACGGCCGAAAACTCCACTGATTACAGTTTGCAGAACACCGTGCGCAACATGCTGTTTTTACCCACCACCCGGGAAGAGAAATATCAGGCCAAACAGGCTATCGACTCCTTCTTTGTGCGCGCGGGTGACATGCTGGCCGGTTTGCTGGTCTTGATTGGGACCACGGTCTGGCATCTGTCAGTGGCTGGTTTTGCCTGGGTCAATGTGGGCCTGGCTGTGGTCTGGTTGTGGGTGGCCTGGTCCATTGGCCGCCGGTATCGATCTCTCACATAATACCTCCTTTTTCTTCTTTTCAACCACGGTGCCTGCGGCAGGCGCCGTGGCATGTTTGTTGCCTTGTCTTGCCTGCCAATGGGATTAGAAATCCCTAAAGATCACACGTAAAGAGACGATTCAAGGGACGGATAAGGGCCTTAATCCCCAGGAAAAAATGTGCAAGGGCATAGCATACATAAAGTTGTTGGTTTCGGGACAGGAGTCCCGAACAACAAAAAATGCACCTTGGATGGGCCCTTTTCAGCCTGAATAGGAGCATTGGCCTGCCGAAAGCGGTAAAAAACCGACCGTTTTCCCACAGGAACGATGCCTGACATTGGTCATACAAAAGGAATTGATGGATGAATGCAGTTGATGTTCTAAAACTTGTGGATGAAATCTCCCAGACCCTGGTATTGACCGATCCGGAGGCGGTGGAGGCTTTCGAGCAATTGCCGGAAAAATTTGGGGATTTGGCTGCAGTTTTGTTGGAGATGGGCCAGGAAGATGAGGCCAGTGCCTGCCGGGCGGCTATTTCCGTGGCTGTTCAGACCCTATCCGGGGAAGCGGATTGGGCCCAGGGGCTGGATATCCTGGCGCAAACCTGCGACGCCCTGCAAGCCTGCATCAGCGAAGATTGTCCTGCCTCAGAGGCTGGTTTTCCTGAGGAACTGACCGAAGGAATGCCGGCTGCGACGGTTCCGGATGAAACTGAAACACCGGTGGCATCTGAACCAACTGAATCCACAGAAGATCCCGCCAACTCCCAGAGCTTGGTCGATGACGCCATTATTGGAGAATTTTTGGGTCGTCAGGCCGATATCCTCACTGATGTGGAAGAGATGCTTTTGGGCCTGGACAACGGCGGTACCGAAGAAGAACAGGCCTGGTTGCTGCGTTTTTTCCACACCCTCAAAGGTGAATCGGCTCTGTTGGGCATGAATGAGGTAGCAGACCTCTGCCATGCCACTGAAGACATGATGCAGAGCATCCCCATTGCTGATTGCGTGGACCGACTTCTGGAAGTGAAAGACTGGTTTATCCAGTTCTTCAAACATTTCTCCGATGAAGGTCCTGCTCCCCTGCCCTTGCCGGAAATTTTGGAGTTGCTGGCAGAAACAACCTCAGAATCCCAGGCACTTGTTGATACCGAATCGACCCCACCGAAGCCGGCTGAGCCGGTGGTTGTTCCTACGGAGGCAACTGTTGTGACTTACCAAGTCGTTGATTATGTCGGCCAGAATATTCTCGAAGGTGATGTTGAATTGCTTCAGGATTTTCTGGAGGAAGCCGTTGAGCATCTGGATGCAGCTGAAGTTCATCTGTTGACTATTGAATCGGATCCCCAGGAGACCGAAGCCTTGAATGCCGTATTTCGAGGTTTCCACACCATCAAGGGACTCGCCGGTTTCATCATGCTGGAGCATGTGAAGGATTTGGCTCACAAGGCCGAAAACCTTTTGGATATGGCACGTCGTGGTGATTTGGAGCTGGTGGGCAACAACATGGATCTGGTTTTTGAATCAGTGGACATGATGAAGCGATTGGTGAGTGATGTTACCGCCGCCATGGGTGGAGATGGAATCCTTCCGGAAGTCAGCAACCTGGCTGATTTGATGGGGCGTCTTTTGGGTGCCACTGAAAATGAGGCCCCATCGGAGACTCCTGCTGCGGTACCCGAGCCCGTTTCAGAACCTGAAGCTGGTCCTGTCGAATCGGCAGCCGATGATACGGACGCGCCAAAACCAACAAGTGGTTTTATCCCTCTGGGAAATATGAAAAAACGGGCCCCGGCGAAAGTGGAAGCCAAGGCTGAGCCTGTTGCTCTAGCCGAGCCTGCACCACAAGTTACGGCCACTGCAAAACAACCTGAGAAAAAAGACAACGCTCCCGCAAAAGCCACCAAAGCCCCGGTGAAAATGAAAGAAGCGGTGCGGGTGGATGCCGAACGGCTGGACCATCTGGTGGAAACCATTGGCGAGCTGGTCATCGCCGAGTCCATGGTCAGCCAGAGCCAGGAACTTCAGCGGGCCGGTATGTCGGTCAAGCTTTCCAAAGATCTGGACCATCTCGACAAGATTTGCCGCGAACTTCAGGAAATCGGCATGAGCCTGCGCATGGTTCCAGTCAGGCCCGTCTTCCAGAAAATGGCACGCCTGGTGAGGGATCTGGGCAAGAAACAGAATCGTTTGGTGGACTTCGTCATGAGTGGTGAGGACACCGAACTGGATAAGAACGTGGTCGACAAGATCGGCGATCCTCTGGTGCACATGGTGCGCAACTCGGTGGATCACGGTATCGAACCGGATGCGGCCGATCGCCTGAAGGCCGGCAAGCCGGAGCGTGGTCGTGTTGAATTGCGGGCCTTCCACAAAGGCGGCAACATCTGCATTGAAATCGAAGATGACGGGCGGGGACTGGACAAGGATGCCATCCTCGAAAAAGCCGTCAGTCGGGGCCTGGTTCGTGAAGGTGAACAGGTGAGCGACCGGGAAATTTTCAACATGATTTTCGAAGCGGGATTCTCCACGGCCCAAAAGGTGACCGAAGTCTCGGGACGGGGCGTGGGCATGGATGTCGTGCGCCGAAATATCGAAGAATTGCGCGGCACGGTGGACATCACTTCCGAGAAGGGTATGGGCTCAACTTTCAGCATCAAGCTGCCGCTGACCCTGGCCATCATCGAAGGAATGGTGATCGTGGTGGGCGAGGAACATTACATCGGTCCGACCCTTTCGGTGGTGCGGTTGATCCGTCCCCGCCAGGAAGATATCACCCACGTTTTCGACAAAGGAGAAATGCTGGCTTTTGAAGGCAGCCATCTGCCCCTGTTTCGACTGGGGAATCTGTTTGGGGTCGAAGACGCCAAGACCAATCCCGAAGAAGCCATGGTCGTGGTTGTGGAAGAAGAAGGGCGCAAAATCGGCATCATGGCGGACAAGTTGCTGGGACAACAAAGCATCGTCATCAAGAGCCTGGGTGAAACAGTTCAGGGAACCGCTGGTTTGGCCGGTGGCGCAATCATGAGTGACGGCAACGTGGCTCTGATTCTGGACATTGCCGGTTTGGTCCGAGTGGCCCACAGCATCGACACCACTGTTGCGTACCAGGGTTCGTTCACTGAGGCGGCAGCGACAATCGACAAGACTGTGACCCAGGGAATCAGCGATGCGGAACTCGAACCGGTGGAAACCGGAGTCTGATAAAGAGCCCTTTGGGGCTATTGCCAGGGATGGCCGGCAAAACCGATCAATCCTTGAAACCGGGTGAGAACCCGAAAGCCGGAGGTAGAAAATGGCGACAGAAGCTGCTGTTGCAAGGATTGCCCAAGAGGGTAAGTACCTGAGCTTTGTTCTGGGCAGTGAAGAGTACGGTCTGGAAATCCTGAAAGTTCAGGAGATCAATGGCATGATGGATATCACGCGTGTTCCGCGGACGCCTCACTATGTGCGCGGAGTGATCAACCTGCGCGGTCGGGTGATTCCTATCATCAGCCTGCGGGATAAATTCAAAATGCCCAGCATTGAGGATACGGAAAAAACCTGCATCATCGTGGTTCAGGTCCAGTACCAGGAAGACTCACTGACCATGGGCATCATTGTTGATGAAGTCTCCGAAGTGCTGACAATTGGGGCTGAAAGCATCGAGCCGCCCCCGAGTTTTGGTGGAGGCATGGAAGAAACCGATTACATCACCGGCATGGGCAAGCTGACCGACAAAGTAGTCATCCTGCTGGACATTGATCGGGTTTTGGATGCCGAAGAGATGAAGGCAATCGTGGATACGGCTCAGTAGCAGCCAGGAGTGGTATGAAGCTGAAGTTTGGAAAAATGGGCACGCCCAGGCCCAGCGCTGCGGCCGGAATGAACTCCGGCATGACCTCGTCTGATCTGGTCGCCTTCCAAAATCTCCTTTACAGGAAATCGGGGATTGTTCTGAACGACAGCAAAAAGGCTTTGGTGGAATCCAGGGTGACTCAACGCCTGCGGGCGCTGAACATGGATTCGTATGGTGGATACCTGCAGTTTCTGGATGAAGACAAATCGGGCGAGGAACTGGTTCAGTTGATCGATGTCATATCGACCAACATCACCAATTTTTTTCGCGAGCCGGATCATTTCGAAATGCTGGAATCGACACTGGAGAAATGGACCGCCCAGGGGATGCAGCATGTGCGCATCTGGTCGGCGGCCTGCTCCACCGGGGAAGAGCCTTATACCATCGCCATGACTGTGGACAAACTGGTGCAGGAACGCCGGCTGGATTTGAAAATTCTGGCCACCGATATCAGCACCAGGGTTTTGGCTCACGCCAAGGCAGGAGTCTACCAGGAAGATCGATTGACCAGTATACCGGATCATCTGAAAGCGAAACATTTCAGGATCCAGCCGGGCCAGGGGAATAAACAATATGCCGTTTCAAATCAATTGAAACGCCTGATGATGTTTCACCGGTTGAATTTCACTGTCTTTCCATATCCCATCAACGGGATCTTTGACGTGATTTTCTGCCGCAACGCCATGATCTATTTCGACCGGGATCTGCGCATGAAAATGGTGCGCGAGTTTGCCCGCCTCCTGAAGCCAGGGGGATTGTTGATGATCGGGCATGCCGAAACTTTGATCGGGCTGGAAAACCAGTACCGAACAATCAAGCCGTCGATATACCAGCGGCTCAAATAATGGAGTGAACGATTGACTCAATTAATGACCAGGCCAACCAGGCTGTTGGGGGTCAAGAGCAACATCACGGTTGATATCAGCGATATGAAGATCGCCAAGAAACCTGATGATGTGATTGTTACCTACTCGTTGGGATCCTGCGTGGGTCTCACCCTCTATGACCCGGTTATTGGTATTGGAGGCATGATACACTGCATGCTTCCCTTGTCCAAAATCGACCGGGAAAAAGCCAAAATGAAACCCTACATGTTCGTGGATACAGGAGTGGCGGATATGCTGGGAAAACTTTACGCCATGGGGGCCAAACGCGAGAATATCATTGCCAAAGTCGCCGGGGCCGGATCGCCCCTGGGCAAGGAAGAAACTTTCCGGATCGGGCAGAGGAATTACACGATTCTGCGGAAATTTCTCTGGAAGAACAACATTCTCATTGAAAAAGAAGACGTGGGGGGATCCAAGGCGCGCACGCTCTACCTTTATTTGAAGGACGGCCGCACCACAGTCAAGTCCGAAGGCAAGGAGGTTGAGCTATGACCGAAAAACAGACAATCCTGGCTGCCATAAAGAATGTTCCTTCGTTGCCATCGGTGGTCATCAAGCTGCGCAAATACCTGAATGATCCTGATGTCAGTTTTGATGAACTGGCCAAGGTTATTCAAGTGGACCCCGGCCTGACTGCGAATATCCTGCAGCTGGCCAACTCGGCCTATTTCGGCTGGACCCGGACCATCAAAACGGTTCAAGAAGCCATCACCCGACTGGGCACCAATCGGGTTTTCCAGATGGTGTTGTGCATGTCCGTAGCTCCGCTGGTTCGCAAGCCCATTCGTGGTTACGACACCGATGCGGAAGGTTTGTGGGAACACTCCATTGCAGTGGGCATATGTGCCGAGCAACTGGCGCTGGCTCTGAAGCTGAAAGATATGGATGCCGCATTCACTGCCGGCCTGCTGCACGACATGGGAAAAGTTGTCATGGGCACTTTTGTAGAAGTGGATGACGAGCCCATCAAGGAGATCATGCATTCTGACGGCCTGAGTTTCAACGAAGCCGAGCAAATGGTCATGGGCATCGACCACGCCGAAGTGGCGGGCGAGCTCTTGAAGGTCTGGAATTTGCCCAATGACGTGGTGGAAGCCGCCCGTTGGCATCATTGTCCCAGCCAGGCTTCGGCAGAGCATCAACAGTTGGTGGATTTGGTCCATTTGGCTGATGTCTTGTGCATCAACGTGGGTTGGGGCATGGGCAGCGACGGACTGCAATACAGGTTGGATGAGAATGCAAGTCAACGTCTCGGCGTCGGTTCCGGCGTGGCTGAAGACGTAATTCTAAAGGTAATGATGGGCATGGATGATTTGAAAGACATGTTCAATCCCAGTACGGAAGGTGAGCCCAATGGCGTTAAACATTCTACTCGTTGACGACTCGGCAACGGTCCGGGCGGTGATCAGCAAGGCCTTGAAGCTGGCCGGTGTTGATATCAACGAACTTCATCAGGCGGGACATGGCCAGGAGGCCATGGAAATCCTGGAGAACCAGTGGATCGACATGGTCTTCTGCGACATCAGCATGCCGGTGATGGATGGAGAAGAATTCGTCACGGCCATGAACGAAAAGGGCATGATCGACACCATTCCCGTGGTGATCGTTTCATCGGCAGGCAGCGAACCCCGCGTGGCGCGTTTGAAGGAAAAAGGCGTGCGCGATTACATTCAAAAACCATTCACACCTGAGCGGATTCGCGAAGTGGTGGACCAGGTTATGGGGGTAACTCAAGATGCAGAGTAATGTGCAGGAACAACTGTGCTCAACCTTCATGGAAGTGGTCGAACAACTGACTTTCATGTTTGGCGAAGTCGTAACCAAGCAAGAAGTGGATTCTCCGGGGACCCTGTTCACCTTGGCGAGCATGAGCTTCACCGGCGACCTGGTGGGAGTTCTGGAAGTGGCTGTTCCCACTGAAATCACGGCCGATATTGCCGCCAACATTCTCGGTGTGGAAGCGGAAGAAATCGAGTCCGAAACCATGATGAACGATGCCCTGGGTGAAATGCTCAACGTGGTTTGTGGTCATGTGATCATGGCCATGGCCGGGCACGATTCCAATTTCAAATTGGGCTCTCCCGAAACCACCTACGTTGACGATACCAAACACACCGAGATGATGAGTTCGGATGACTATGTCGGGCTGCTGCTGGATGACAGTCCCATCTTCCTGGGCTTGAAACTGGAGAACTAACGTGAGTGATATCCGGGTTCTGATCGTTGATGATTCCCCCACGGTGCAGCGTGTCTTTGAGAAAGGCCTGTCCAGAGCCAAAGGTATTGAGGTTGTGGGTGTGGCCCCGGATCCGTATGTGGCCCGGGACATGATCGTCAAAAACCCGCCTGATGTTATCACTCTCGACATTGAGATGCCGCGCATGGATGGCTTGACGTTCTTGCGCAAACTCATGAAGCATTTTCCCCTGCCGGTGGTTGTGGTCTCGACTCTTACCACCGAAGGCGGCGCCAAGGCCCTGGAGGCTCTTGAATGTGGTGCCGTTGAGGTGGTGGAAAAGAATATGGGTGCCGACAGGGTCAATGACCTCATGCTGGAAGTGGCGCACAAAGTGCGGGCTGCCGCAGCAGCAAAAGTTGGTCGCAAGGCCATTGGCGCTCAGCGGGCTGCGGCCCAGTCTGCAGGGGCCCAACCCCTGAAAACCTCGAATCGGGTTTCCGATGATCAGATTTTGGCCATCGGCGCCAGCACCGGTGGGACCGAAGCTTTGGCAAGAATATTTGAACGCCTGCCGGCTGATACTCCAGGCACCTTGGTGGTGCAGCACATGCCTCCGGGTTTCACCGCCCAGATGGCTGAGCGACTCAACAACAATTCAGCCATGACGGTGCGCGAAGCCCAGGGCGGAGAATTTTTGGAGCCGGGTTTGGCCCTGGTGGCCCCGGGCGATTTTCATCTCGTTCTGCGTCGGGTGGGAAATCGTTACAAGGTTGAATTGCGCAGCGGACCGAGGGTCAGCCGTCACAAACCATCAGTGGATGTCTTGTTCAGCACCGTGGCAGAAGCCGCGGGGGACAAGGCCATTGGCGTTATCCTGACTGGTATGGGTCGTGATGGGGCCGCCGGCATGAAAAAAATGCACGATGCAGGTGCTCATAACATTGCCCAGGACGAAGAATCCTGTGTGGTTTATGGGATGCCTCGGGAGGCCTTCGAGATTGGTGCCACCGATGAAGTGGTGCCTTTGAATCGCATCGTTGATCAGGTTTGTAAGGCCCTGGCTGCCGTTAAGGTCTAGGCCCGGTAAGGTGGTTAACCAGATTTAATTACCCCAGCCCTCCACTGTCCAACCCCTGCCACAAATACCACGAACCCATGGATCGATAAGGGGCCCACTTGGCCCCAATTTCTTCAAGCTGCGCAACAGTGGCGTACTCTTCAAAACCATAAAAACGAGCCGCGGCTATCTGGATCCCCAGGTCGCCGGTGGGCAAAATATCCAATCGTCCCAGATGGAAAATCAGATGCATGTGCGCCGACCAGCGCCCGATGCCGCGCACCTTGATCAACTCCTGGATGACGGCTTCGTCATCCATTCGGCGCAAGCTGTTGAGTTTCAGGGAACTCTCTTCGACTTTGCGCGCCAGATCCTGGATGTAACTGACTTTTTGGTTCGACAATCCGGCCGCCCGCAAATCCTGGTGCTTCATGTCAAGCACCTCGGCTGGAGTGGGAAATCCTGACCCGGGAGAAAGATCCTGAACTCTGCCGGCGATGGTTCGACCGGCTTTGACCGAGAGTTGCTGGTGCACGATGGCCGTCACCAAAGTGTCCCAGGCGGGACGGGGTTTGTCCGGCAATGCGCGATAGGGCCCAACCACCTTGATGATCTTGCGCATGACCGGATCGACCTTGCGCAAATGGTCCAGGCCCGCGGCGTGTTCCTGGTTGGCCACGTATCCTTCCCGAAAGAGCATGCGGGCCTTCAGGTCGATGCCGCCTTCGGTGGAGAAGCCGGTCATGGAGCCATCCTTGCCCAGGCAGCGATGGCAGGGCACGATCAAGGGAACCGGATTGGCACCCATGATGCGTCCCACTGCCCTGGCTGCTTTGGGTTTGCCGCAATGGGCGGCCAATTCGCCGTAAGTGACTACCTTGGGAGCCAACACCTTGCGCAGGCGTTTCAAGACAGCCAGAGAGAATTCTCCCTGGCCGGAAAGATCAACCGGGACATCCAGGAAATTGTCACCACTGCCGCGCATGACGGCCTTGATCCGTTTCACCAGCAGGGTCATGTCGCCCTGAACTCGTCGGACTTTCGGCAGGTTTGGAAAGGCCTGTGCAAGCTCTTGAGTTGTGGCCTCGGCATCCAGGCCCAGAATGAGTCTGTTGATACCTTTGCGGGTCCAGGTCAGCCCAACGGGTCCCTGGGAGGTTTCAAAAATAAAGAGGCCTGAGTCCTTGAACTTCAGCATGCAGGTGCCTTTCCTGTGGTGAGAGGTTATAATCCGGGGCGCACAAACTACCACAAATTTGTCCCATCTGAAAGACGGACCATGATTCGCATTGTTACCTTGGAAGAGGATATCCTGAAAGTGATGGTGGTGCGGGGCATCGTCTTCATTGAAGAGCAGGGGGTGGACTGGGAAGGCGAAATTGACGAGTTTGAGGCTGAATGCACTCATTTTCTGGGGGAATGCGAGGGGCAGCCGGTGGCTGCGGGACGATTGCGTTTTCTGGAGGATGGCCGGGCCAAGCTGGAGCGCATCGCGGTTCGTCCGGCCTGGCGGGGTCGGGGTTATGCCCGGCGCATGGTGGAGCATTTGTTGGATGAAGCCAGGCGCCAGGGAGCCCAAAGACTAGCCCTCCACGCCCAGGTTTATCTGGAAGATTTTTACGCGTCCTTTGGTTTTCAACGCCAAGGTGGTATTTTCCGAGAATGCGAGATTGATCACATTTTGATGATACGCGAGGACGGCAATGAGTAATCCTGGAAATGGTAGAGGCCCTGGAAAAGGCCCGGGCAAAGGCCCCGGCAAGAAACGCATGGGCGGTCCTGGCCGCAGCGGTGGTTCCGGAGTGGGCCCACGCAAACCCAGCAAACACAGCGCGGGCAAACCTACGGGAAGACCACCAGCTCGTCCAGATGACCAGCCTTGGCGTCGGTCAGACAGCCGTTTCACCACCAATGTGGAAACGGTGACCCCCATTTACCTGCAAACCAATACTTACTTCGCCCAGATCGCCGGCGGGTTGGAGGAGCTGGGTGCCAAGGAGCTGGCCAGCCTCGGCGCCACCAACCTGAACATCATCAACCGTGGCATCGATTTCAAAGCCGACCGGGAAACCCTGTACCGCATCAATTATCGTGCGCGGCTGATCACCCGGGTGCTGGCCCCCATGCACAAGTTTCGCGCGGAAAACCCGGAAGCCCTGTACCTGGAAACCAAGCGCATCGACTGGACCAACATTTTCCGCCTGGACCAGACTTTTGCCGTGTTCGCGAACCTCAGCAACAGCAACATCGACCACAGTCATTTTGCTTCGCTGAAGGTGAAAGATTCGGTGGCGGACATGTTCCGCAAACGCTTTCGCCAGCAGCGTCCCAACGTTGATTCCGACGATCCGGATCTGTGGATTTCCCTGCACATGTACGACAACCAGGCCACTTTGAGCATCGATTGTTCGGGCGGTTCTCTGCACAAGCGCGGTTATCGCCAACAGGCGGTGGAGGCACCCATCCAGGAAACGTTGGCGGCGGCCATCCTCGATATTTCCGGTTGGGATGGCAAACAAAAGCTGTACGATCCCATGTGTGGCAGCGGAACTTTGCTGAGCGAAGCCTGGCTGAAGGCAGGGAATATTCCCGCACAAACCCTGCGCAAAAAATTCGGCTTCATGATGCTGCCGGATTACGACCGTCGGGTTTGGGTGAAGGTCAAGTTTGAAGAAGAGAACAAAATCAAGATGGTGCGCGGTGGTCTGATTCGCGGCAGTGATGTTGACCCCAAAGCGGTCAAGATGACCCGGGGCAACAACGCGCGGCTGCCCGGTGGTGACGAACTCATCGTCAAGACCAAGGATTTTCGCGATTTGCCCATGATGGAAAACCATCTCATCGTCTGCAACCCTCCTTATGGGGTGCGATTGATGAAAGATGCCGACATGGGGGCCTTCTACAAGGAATTTGGCGATTTTCTCAAGCAGAAGTGCAAAGGCGGCCAGGCCTTTGTGTATTTTGGCGATCGGGAGCTGATTGGAACTTTGGGTTTGAAGTCTTCCATGAAAATGCCCATTCGCAACGGTGGGCTGGACGGGCGTCTGGTTTGGTATGAGCTGTATTAAGCGAGTTCTGCCGGGGTTGTGTGTCCTGGTGATTCTGATGGGCGGGAGCAGGGCTGTTCTGGCCGATGAAGGTGTGTCCGAGCAGGTTCACCCCAACCGCCGGGCCCGCACGGTAGGGGTGCGCTTGCTGCCTTTTTCCGGACCCTTGACCGAACCAAAGGCCGAGGTTTCGGGCATGACCTGGAAGGGCGATACCCTGGTCGTTCTTCCCCAGAACCCTGAAATATTTGGTCATGAGGATATGCTTGGATTTTTTGCTCTGTCCAAAGAAAAAATCATCACTTGCCTGGCCGAAGACAATCCCAAACCATTGCAGCCGGTTTTGGTTCAATGCCAAGCCGCCGGTATGCTGAACATCATCCGTGGATTTGATGGTCTTGAAGCCATGGGCATCATGCAAAACCGCATTTATATGACGGTGGAAGCCAAAGACGATACCATCATGGCCGGTTATCTGGTGTGCGGCCACTACGACATGGTCGAAAACCTGGTGATCATGGATGAGACCCGTCTGACCAGCATTCCCATGGGTGTGAACATACCCAATGTGGCCGAAGAAAGTATGATCATCGCCGGCGAAAGAGTGATCACATTCAGCGAGGCCAACGGTCGCAACATCGTCGAAAATCCCCAGGCCAAAGTCTTTGATAAAACCATCACTTTTCTGGGCAGCATTCCCTTTCCGCATATCGAATACCGGGTGACCGATGCCACTGACCTGGATGATCGCGGCCACTTCTGGGTGATGAACTATTTTTACCCCGGTGAAAAGGAAAAACTGAACCCCGCCCCCGATCCGGAGTTGGAAAAATTCGGCAAGCCCGACAATTATCGGGAGGGTGGCTGCGTGGAACGTCTTTTAGAGCTTCGGCTTACCGGCGATGACCGCATCGTGCGCACCGAAACCCCGCCCATATACCTGCAACTCAGTCCTGACGGCGGGTGCCGCAACTGGGAAGCAGTGGTGCGTTTGGATGACCGTGGTTTTTTGCTGATGACGGACAAATACCCTGGCACCCTCTTCGCTTTTGTGGTCAATCCCTACGCGCGCTAAAGTTCCTCCCTCTTTCTGCCGATAATGAGGTCTAATCATCAAGGGCCCTGTATTCGGGAGGAAGACCGTGATTTGTCCGGCATGCGAACACAACATGACTGAAATGGATGTCCAGGATATCAAAGTTGATGTCTGCGTAGGAGGCTGCGGTGGCATCTGGTTCGATGGCTATGAAATTAAAAAAGTCGATGAACCCCACGAGGCAGTGGGCCAGGATCTGCTGGAGGTCGAGTACGACCCGGATGTGGTGGTGGATGGATCCCAGCGCCGCGATTGCCCCCACTGCGTATCCATCGTCATGATGCGTCATTTTTCCAGCATCAAGCGTGAGGTGGAAGTGGATGAGTGCCCAAGTTGTGGAGGGTTCTTTCTCGACCGGGGTGAATTGAACACCCTGCGCGAGCAATACCCCAGTGAAGAGGCCCGCAAGGAGGCCGCCAATGAGATGTTTGGCGACATGTTCGACGAAGATCTCGATGAAATCCATGAAGTCAGCTGGCAGCGGGTGGAGGCCAACAAAAGGTTGGGCCGCATGTTCCGTTTTCTCTTGCCCAGTTTTTATATTCCCGGCAAGCAAAAATGGGGCGTTTTTTAGCCGACGGTCTTGATTTCAACTGCAAAAAAAACCCGGTTGCCACAGCGGCCGGGTTTTTGTATTTGTGTGTGAATAGGTTGCGGATCGGGCCGCATGATCTTAACCTGAGATGACAAATCAGCACCAACATCAAATGCATAGGGAATACATTTTGTACAGCGACTGTAACAACAGCCGATCTCACGAACCGACAAATGAATCGAGTCGGGGACATTTCACCATCGAAGAGGTTACCGATTTGCACAACAAGACAGGCAACGATCTGGTTCGTCCCTGTGATATCAAGGGTATTCTGCACAGCCACAGCCGCTATTGCGACGGTGCTCATCCTCTGATCTCCATGGTTGAAACAGCCCGAAATATTGGTTTGGAGTACCTGGGCATCAGCGATCATTTCAAGACCACCGCCCACCAGGATGGCATGGATGTTTCGGCGGTCAAAGTGCAGCGCCACGAGGTGGATCTGCTGCGCAACAAGTACCCCGATTTTGAAATCCTTCAGGGTGTGGAACTCGATGCCAATCCTGACGGAACCCTGCCCGTGGATGACGCCACTCTTTTGCTCTTCGACTACGTTATCGTCTCCTTCCCGGAGAACGACGGCTACAATCCCAAGACTTTCACTGACCAGGTCATCAAAGTGGCGTCCCACCCGTTAGTGACGATTCTGGGCCGGCCCATCGGTGATTTGATTCTCAACAAAAACGGTGGCAGTCTGGACATGGAACGGGTTCTCAAGGCCGCGGCTGAAGGTCAAACAGCTGTGGAAGTCAACGCCAATCCCGACACCGATCAACTCCAGTGGGAGTATTGTCGAATGGCTCAGGAGTTGGGTGTGTTCATGTCCATCAGTCCCGACGCTCACCGTGCCGCACGGTTGGTGGATTACCGCCATGGGACCGAGCAAGCGCACGACGCGGGGCTGCGTTGTGCCAGCATCCTGAACACTTTGCCGGTTGCGGAATTGAAAGAATATCTGGGGCGCAATTCAAATATCTAGACCGGGATTTTCAACTGTTCCCATTTTGAAAGCATTTCGCTGAGCATGGCCTTGTTGATGGGCTTGCTCAGGAAATCGTCCATGCCTGCATCGAAGCAGGCACGCTTGTCCCCGCTCAAGGCGTTGGCGGTCATGGCAACAATGGTGATTGTGGCGTGCTGGCGGTTTTCAAGACCACGGATAGCCCTGGTTGCTTCGTAACCATCCATTTCCGGCATCTGACAATCCATGAAAACCAGGTCGTATTCGGTTTTTTGGACCATGGCCACTGCTTCTGCTCCGTTTTTTGCCACATCCACCCGACATCCCAGGAGATTGAGCATTCCAATGGCCACACGCTGGTTGAAGGGGTTGTCTTCGGCAACGAGGATGAGGGGGCCTGCGGTGGATTCGTTCGGCTGGTCGCCCTGGGTTTTCCTGGCGTGGTCCAATGGAGAGTCAATCAACCTGGCTGTTGAAGGCTCGGTGTCAGGCTGCGGTGAATTGGTCGTGCGACCTTCGAGCACTGCCTGGAGTTGGTGAGGTCGAACTGGTTTGGGCAAGGTTCCACTGAAACCCTGAAGGACAAGATCCTGCTCGCGGATGGTGCTGGACAAAGCTGTCAGCATGATCAGCCGAATGCTATGGTCAGATTCTCTTTCATCCATGAATTTTTTGATACGTGGCATATCGGATTGAAGGACATCCTGGTCCACAAGAATGAAGGACAATGGCTTTAGACCAGGCTGCGGTGACCCGGACATGAGTGGGAGTGCATCATCATAACCCATGGCCACGTTGCATTCATAACCCAGGTTGCGCACCTGTTCGGCCAAAACCTCACCCCCGAGCTCGTGGGCGGTGATCACCAGAACACTGTGGTCTTGTTCGATTTTTGGATCGTATGGGGCGGCAGCCTCCTGAACAATTTTTAATGGCAAGGTGAAAGCAAAGGTGGTGCCCGTTCCGGGGGTGCTGTCTGCCGAGATTATTCCACCCATCAAGTTGACCAGATGCTGACTGATGGGAAGCCCCAGTCCGGTGCCGCCGAACTTGCGGGTGGTGCTGGCGTCGGCCTGGGTGAATTTCTCAAAAATCGCTTTAAGTTTTCCCTTTTCAATGCCAATGCCGGTGTCGGTGATTTCAAATTTGAGGTCAATCTTTTCACCGGAAAGGCCCGTGGGTTCCACGTTCAGGTAGATGTGACCATCGAAGGTGAATTTGGCCGCGTTGTTCAACAGATTGGTCAGCACCTGGCGCAGTCGGTTGGGGTCGCAAATGACCTTTTCCGGGGCGCCGGGCACAATGCGCGAAACCATCTCCACACCCTTGGCCTGGGTGTTGAAAGCAACCAGTCCACTGACTTCTTCAATCAGTGCGCGCAGGTTCATTTCGATGGGGTCGAGCTCCAGTTGGCCCGCTTCGATTTTCGACAAATCGAGAATGTCGTTGATGAGCACCAGCAGGGATGATCCCGATTGGGAGATCATATCCAGGTACTGCTTTTGACGGTCGGTGGGATCCATTTCCATCAGCAAGTCGCTGATGCCGATGACGCAGTTCATGGGCGTGCGAATTTCATGGCTCATGTTGGCCAGAAATTCGCTCTTGGCCTGGCTGCTGGCCTGGGCCTCTTTCATGGCGTCAACCAGACGCTTTTCCGCTTCCAGTTTGGACCAGACAGTCATGAACATGTCGGCCACGTAGCGCACGAGGTTTGTTTCCTCCTGGGCGAAACCGCCTTTGTCACTGGCATCGATTCCCAGAAAACCCATCATCCTGTTGTTGTGCATGATGGGTACGGCCAGGAATGACATTTCATGGTCGGCGTTCCAGATGTTCAGAAAACGTTCTGACGATTCCGGCAACTCCGAGAGGTTGTCCACGATCACAGGCATATTGAGAGCAAACCACTGGGCCATCCAATCGAGGCCGAGATGGCAGATGCCAAGGGGCAAATCAGTTCCCGACTTTCGGGTTGCCCTGAGCCAGGAAAAGAGTAAACGGGCATCTTGATTGGGTTCGGTAAAACGATAGATGAAACACCGGTCGGCACCGGCGTAGAAACCAAGATGTTGAAGGATGCTGTCCATGGTAGCCTGCAGGTTTTCACTGTCGGTTTGGACAAAAGCCTGCACGATGGCAGCGCTGGCCTGCTCGAATTTGAGACGGTCGGCCAGGGCGGACTCGGCTGTTTTTTGCCGAGTGACGTCGATGCTCACACCCAGAACCTGAGGCTTCCCATACCTGGGCGCCGGCAACAGTTTTTTGGTGGCGGTGATCCAAATGTCTTGGCCATCGGCGCCGGTGGTGATGGTTTCGGGAATATCGATCTGCTGGCCGTGCTTCAGAATCTCCCGGTCTTCGGCCACCCATTCCCGGCACTGCTGCAGGTCTGGGTGGATGTCCTGCAGATGCCGACCTTCAACCTGATCCACAGGCAAGTGGTAAAAGTCGGCGACGGTTTTGTTGACCAGGGTGAAATGACCGTCGGGGTCCCGGGCAAAAATGTAATGAGGGATGGCGTCGATGACCGAACGCAGAAACATCTTCTCGTGATCGACACCCAAGGAATGAAAGGTATTGGTCAGATCGAGACCCAGACCAATGGTCGGCAAAAGCCAGGCCAGCCACTTCAGCAATACGGCAATGTGAAATCCCTGGTCGAGTACGGTGGTGACAGAAGTTGCCAGCCAGATTTGGCCCGCAAAAAGTGGAACCAATGCGGCAAGAGTGAGCTGCCCCAGAATGGTCGTGGAACGTTTTCTCAACACACGATGGAGAACCAACCCGGTCATCCCGTAGAGAATGAAGGTCAGGTAATGGATGGTGTTGAGAGACAGAAATGTGATGGGTGTGCCCAAGGCCATCATGGTCCAGGTGGCGGCACCGACAACAATTCCAACCATCACCAGATTAAAACAAAGGCGATTCTTCTAGGGCTTGTGGGCTTGGGACAGGGCAACCGACCCGGTGAAGAGTATCAAAGCGGAGCCAAGCCGGCTCAGCAGGGCCGCCCAAACTGTGGTGGTGTG
>JAUUYW010000066.1 GCA_030590265.1 Candidatus Krumholzibacteriia bacterium | reverse complement strand
ATGACCACTGGCGCGTTAACTTTGATCTTGTTCGGTGAAAACTCATCCTGGATCTCTTCAATAATCTCCCTATTGGCAGCCAAATCCGCGGTTTTTACGCAAAAGCTCATGTTCTTTTCATCAGCGGCGCCATTGCCCACACTCAAGTAGGAAAGTGAGATCCCCATGGCGCCAAACTTACTCAGAATTCCACAAGCTTGACCGGGCCGCCAATCAAATCCAAGCACCTCCACCAGGCACAAATCACCGCGCTCCATCAAACCGCCGCATTGGATTTTATCCGTCATGACATTGTCCTTTTATCCCCTTTGGGAGCAATGGCCTTTCCAGAGACTCGTGGCAAAGACACCGTGAAGGTGGAGCCGAACCCCACCTCGCTTTCCAGTTTCAAGGATCCACCCAGATCATCGACAAACTTGCGCACAATGGCCAACCCTAAACCGGTTCCCAAGTTGGTTTTTTTCTGTGCTTCGGCTGTGCGAAAAAACTCTTTGAAAATGTGTGGTTGGTCTTCCGGGGCAATACCTATGCCCTGGTCGGCCACTTTCAGCAGCACCACTTTTCGCTCGCTTGTCAATTTCACATCCACCTGGCCGCCGTCCTTGTTGTAACGCACGGCGTTGCTCACCAGGTTGGTGATGATCTTGTCCACCATGGACAAATTGGTGGTGATGACCACCGGATCTTCTGGGACCTGCAAGACAATTTCCTGGCCACTGCGATGGGCCACATCCCGCAACCGGGTGGCCAGGCGATCCACCAAACGACTCAGATCCACCACCTGAAGATTCTCTTTTTTCAGCATTCCCCCGCGGGTAAGATCGGCCAGATCCTTCACAATTTCCGTGGCCTGTTGCATGCGGCGCACCGCCCGTGTGAGCATATCCTCCACCGCCGGTGACATCTTGCCGCTACCCAGTTCCAGGGCTGTTTCAACCGCACTCTGGGCCGTATTGACCGGACTCTTCACCTCGTGGGTCACAAAACGGAAAAAATCCATCTTGGCCTTGTCGGCCTTGACCAGTTCCGCCTGTTGCTCAACCAATTCATCCTTGATGGCGCGGTTGTGCTTCATGATCGAGGCACCCATGTAGGCACAGAAAAGCATCACCATCCAAAACGAAGCCAACGAAACGCTGATGAAAGGCAATTCATGGGTCAGACCACCAGCGCTCAACAGGTGATGATGCGGCAGCACACCGAGATACTCACCCATCACTTCGGCGGTGAACAAAAAAATGGCCAGCCAGGCAATCTGGTAAATCTCACTGCCCTTGAACAACAGACTGGCCAGCATCACATGCACCACGTAGATGTATAAAAGGGGATTTTCGACGCCGCCGGTCAGGTTCAGCAGAGTGGTAAGGACCAGCAGGTCACCCACCATCTGCAATTTGACCAGCCGCAGTTCAGCATCAATGTCCTTGGGTGCAAGACGCTGGTTGCGCACCACATAACCAAGATTCAGCAGCAGCAGAACCCCGGTTGTAACCAGCAGCGGAATCAAGGGCAACGACTGGGACAGGTAGACATTGGTCACCATCACCGCCACCAATATGCCAGCAGCGGCTCCCCAGCGCAGCTTGTTAAACCAATCAAGCCGTAAGCGCAGGGAAGCCGCCGAGACAAACAGGGATGACTCCCGTGATACCAGGAACTTGTTGCGGACCGCTGCCATGGTCTCCTTTAAACGCTGGTTGGCAGATGCTTGCGTATCATATCCACCAGTTTGCGCGGGCTGACCGGTTTTTCCAGGAATTCATCCACGGGCAGGAATTCGGCATCCTTTTCCGGGTTGAAGTCGAAACCGGATTGATCCACCACCGCAGTCAGCATCAGGATTGGAATATCCTTCGTGGCGGCGTCACCTCGCAACTCATACGCTACCTGGAAACCTTCGTCAACCTTGCTCATCATCACGTCGAGCAAAATCAGGTCGGGATGTCTATCCCTGGCCATAGCCACTCCACGATCACCGTTCTGGGCATCGATGACCTCGTAGTTTTCATTCTCCAGCGTGACCCGAATGATTTCCACCAAATCGATGTCGTCATCAATGATCAGGATGGTCTTCTTGTTCATGCGGTTGCCTCCGCTTTGATCAGGGAAATGACACGGGGCACGGCCGCAGCCACAGGCTCGCTCAGCCCCTGATTGATTTCAATTCGCGCGGGCTGAACGCCCACGATGAGTACCTTTTCAGGCATGGTTCCCAACTCCTCGGCCAATATAAAAGTTTCGCCAAGGCCGAAACCATGCATGGACAAGTGATCGGATTTGATCTTCACGCGCACTTCGTCCGGTCGGAAAGCCGCCACGTCGCCGGGCTCGAGGCCCATGTCCGCCGCGTCGATGATGACATTGAGCTCGCCCGGAGTGAACCGGTCGAGCAGAACCAGGGCGTCCGTGTGGGCGTCATACAGGTCGGCTCCGGGGAAGGTATTATCCTCCCTGATGCGATCCAGAACGGCCACCCCGACTCCGTCATCACCATAAAACGAATTGCCTACCGCAAAGATTTTCACACTACACCTATTCGATGAAGTCCACGTCCAGCATGTGCACCGAGCAGCTGATGCAGGGGTCGTACGCCCTGACCAGCATCTCCAGTTTGAGAGTGATCTCTTCCTTGGATTCTTCGATGATTTCCGGCACGAGTTTCTTCATGTCGTCATCAATGTTTTCCAGGTTCTGACCCGTGGGGATGATGCAGTTGGCCGCCGTGATTTGTCCCTTGCGATCATAGCTGTACTCGTGGTACAGAATGCCGCGGGGCACCTCGGTGGCTCCCACACCGGTTCCGTATTTGGTCGGTTCCTGGTTGGGCAGTTCGTTTTTCAAACCGTCCGACAACAACTTGTCGATGATTGCCACCGAATCCAGCGCGCAATAACCCGCCTCCACCACCTGGGCGATGGTGTTCATGTACGGATTGTAGCAGTTGGGTGTCAGTCCCATATCCGCCGCGGCTTTCAGGGCCACTTCGGGCAACTTGTCGTTGTTGTTGTTCCAGCGCGCCAGGGCTCCGGCAAAATAACTGCTGCGATTGGCCTTGCAGTGCTTGCTGGTGCTGTGAGGCACGATGAATTCATTGGTCATTTTCAGGTACTCGCTGTCGGGCACCAAGCCGGTGTCGCTGCTGCAAATATCACCATCGTACAGGGCATACTCTTCATCACAGCGCAAACTGATATACTCGGTTTCGCGCGTGAAGTCGGGGATACCGCCGGCAATGGCCTGCATGGTTTCCACGGTGGCGAAGAAATCCGGCACCATGTCTTCCTGCAGACGTCTCTTCAGCTCCAGCAATTCTTTTTCCGAGGGAATTTTGGTGAATCCACCCGGCACCGGAGTGATGGGGTGCACGGCACGACCGCTGACCACATCACCGATATCATTGGCCAGACGCTTCATGCGCAAAGCCCGCAGAACCACATCCGGATGCGATCCCACCAGGGGAAACACCGAACCCACACCCAGCAAATCCGGCGCCGCCAAAAAATAGGCGTGCAAGACATTGCTCTGCATGGTGGCGCCATTGGTCAGCAACTTGCGCAGCAAAATGGTCTGTTCGCTCACTTCGATACCCAGGGCATCTTCGGTGGCTTTCAGCGAGGCCATTTGGTGGCCCAGCGAACAGATTCCGCAAATGCGCGAGGTGATGATGGCCGCTTCATGGAAGCTGCGCCCCTTGAGCATGGCTTCAAAATAACGGGGAGCTTCAACAATTTGAAGTTCCGCCTTTTCCAGGACCCCTTCTTTCATATTCACCACGATGTTGCCGTGGCCTTCCACCCGGGTCAGGTGCTTGACGTTGATGTCCATGTTGCGGCTCATGACTTCAACCCCTCCAGTTCGACGGCGTTGTAAAGTTGCAGACGTTTCCAGGCCTCGTCCACGGACAAGCCGTGACTGACCAGAATCTCTTCCATGCCCTTCAGATTGGGCTCGGGCACCAGGCCGCGACAGCCGGTGCAGTATTGCCCAAAGCTGGTGCAATGGGAATCGCAGCCACCCCGGGTAACCGGGCCGAGACAGATCATGCCTTTTTCATAGACACATTCGTTCTCGTTCAGCTTGCACTCCACACACACCGACTGGGTCGGTTCGATGGGTTCCTTGCCCATCACCAGGGAGGTAAAAACCTTGAGGAACTCGATTTGCGTCATGGGACAGCCACGGACATTGTAGTCCACCTTGACCACCGCGGAAAGCGGCAACGCAGGCAGTGTCGGGAAGAGGTATTTGTCCTCGCCGTACACTTCCTCGCGCACTTCTTCGATGGGTCGGATGTTCTTCAATCCGTTGACGCCGCCCTGCACTGCACAGGAACCCAAAGCCACCAGGATTGTGGCTTTGCGCCGCACCTCGTGAATGCGTTCGATGCAATCGGGAGTGGACAGGCTGCCTTCAACGAAGGCAATGTCGTAGGAATCGGCCCGGTCATCCATGGCTTCACGCCATTCGACAATATCCACATGGGCCAGAATATCCAGAAGCTGATCTTCAAAATTCAGCTGATTCAGCTCGCAACCTTCACAGCCGGTGAAGTCGAAAATCGCCACGCGGGGTTTCGCCATCACAAAGCCTCCTGCAGAGACTTGATTTCTGGGTAATTGTACACCGGGCCATCCTGGCATACGTATGAACTGTTGATTTGGCAGTGCCCGCATTTACCCACGCCACACTTCATGCGCCGTTCCAGAGACATATAAATATTCTCATCGGACAGGCCACGACTCTTGAGCGCCATCAGGGCAAATCGATACATGATCGGGGGACCGCAGATGCAACACACGGTGTTGGGCAGGTCCAGATCCAGGCCGGGAATCAACGTGGTGATCACGCCGGTTTTTCCGGTCCATTCGGGTGAACCATTGTCCACTGTCACGTGGTAGTTGACCTTGGGATTTTCAGCCCACTGCGCCAGTTCATCGGTGAACAGCAACTCTTTGTCGCTGCGACTGCCGTAAACAACGTGCAGGGTGCCGAAATCGTTGGGGTTGTCGATGACGTAGTTGATCATCGAGCGCATGGGAACCAACCCGATACCGCCGGCGACGATCAAAACATCCTTGCCTTTGAATTTCTCCACGTCGATGCCGTTGCCGAAAGGTCCGCGGATGCCGATTTTCGAGCCGGCTTCATAACCAGCCAGCACATCGGTCAACATTCCGACCTTGCGAATACCCAGCTCGAACACCCCTTTGTGGGTGGGCGACGAGGAGATGGAAAACGGCGCTTCTCCCACGCCGAAGATGGAAAGTTCGACAAACTGACCGGGCTTGTGACCCAGCTCCATGCCATCGGGCAACTCGACGGTGTAGAGCATTTCCAACTCCGTCAACTTGCGTACTTCCGTGATTTCCGCCATTACTGGAAGGTAGAGATCCTTCAGGTCGGCGGGATCAGCCATTTTGAATTTGTTCATGTCCCTCTCTCCTGAAACAGCCTGGCTCATCCATTGATTTGCCAGACGGAACTCCATCACAAATTGCTAACGGTGGCTTTTTCGTAGTCGGCCACCAGTCGGTTGACAATGTTCACGATGCTAATGTCGGCGGTGCAATAAGCCGTGCAGCGGCCACAGCCGATGCACCAGGGTTCGCCCGTCGTTTCGCTGATGTATTTGAACTTGCGGAAGACCCGGTGTCGCTGTCGGGCGGCGAGGGTTTCACGGAAGAATTCACCTCCGGCGACTTCGCTGAAGTTTCGGAGCATGCATCCGTCCCAGTTCCGTTGGCGCGAACCTTCGGTGGCGGTGATGTCGACCGACTCTTCGACGTCGAAGCAGTAACAGGTTGGACACACCAAATTGCACGTGCCGCAACCCACACACTTTTCTGCTGTTTCATCCCAGACCTCATTGTTGTAACTGTGCTCCATCACAGTGGACAGCTTGGCCTGCGGCAGGTAGATGTGCTGCTGGAAGTGTCCTCTGGCCGGCTTGCCCGCTTCGTGGGGCGGCAAGTCGAATCCCGAAAGCAATCCTTCGCCTTCGGTGGTGATTGCTTCGACCACATAACCGTCGAGCAATTTGGTCAGGAAAACATCGAACCCGTAAGTATCGACAGGATCGATGCCCACCGAACCGGAGAAGTGATACTTGTCCGGCTCATAGGAAACCCCCACAAACAAAGCGCCCTGACGACGAGTCAGGTAATTCCGCTCGGGATTGCCTTCACTGAAGTTGTAGTCCAGGCGATGCACCGCAGCCAAATCGTAGGAATGAACACCAAAGAAAATGGCGTCCAGTGGTTGCGGTTCCTCGGCCGTGAAACTGTTGTCCGTGAGATTGAAATTCAGCAGTTCCTCCCGTGGCGGAAGGAAAAACTTTTTCACCGAATGCATCGTGCGCGGATAATCCAGAACCACGTCTGCCGCATTCTCCACCTTTTCGAAGGTGAAGGATTTTTGCCCTTTGGCGTGCGGCGCGAAGACATGTTTCCGGTTCATCAGATGGGACACGAAATCGGCGATGCGGTCGCGTTCCAGAAAGAATTGAACCATGTGTGAACCCCTCATGGTTGGGCCGCGGGCGCCCTTGGTTCGAAGTGTGACGACAATTCCTACGTGATAGGTATCGGTTGTCCAAGTGAAATGTTTATATAATAACAAAAGATGTCAAGAAATAAACAGACTCTTTTTGCAAATTATTAATCATTATCGCCAAGCCCTTCCAACAATTAGGATTGCAGAACTCTTAATTCCAAATGGTTAAACCATCGATTTTCCAATCCAAAAGATCTAAAATTCTCGAAAAAGCCAACTTATCCCTTGATTTCCCCCATATTTCCATTCTTATTTCTTTTTAAGTTAAAACTTTAACAGGCGGTCCTGTGCATGAATCTCTTGCTGCTGGTGATCAGTGCCATCCTGGTCAACAACTTCGTTTTGGCTCGTTTTCTGGGAATATGCCCGTTTTTAGGGGTTTCCAAGAAACTGCCTACCGCTTTGGGAATGACTGGCGCGGTGATGTTCGTGATGACTTTGGCCAGCATTGCCAGCTGGCTCATCTATCATCTGGTGCTGGCTCCCCTGGATTTGGTCTTTTTGCAGACCATCACCTTTATCCTCATCATCGCTTCCATGGTGCAATTGGTGGAATTGGCGCTGCAAAAACTCAGCCCTCCCCTGTACCGGTCATTGGGCATTTTTCTGCCTTTGATCACCACCAACTGCGCGGTTTTGGGTTGCGCGGTGATGAGCATCCAGAACGACTACTCCCTTTTGGAAACCACCGTGTTCTCCCTGGGTGCCGGCATTGGTTTCGGTGTGGCCCTGGTGCTGTTCGCGGGTATCAGAGAAGTATTGGAGTTGGCTGAAACACCGAAGGCATTCCGGGGCACCGCCATCGCACTGGTCACTGCCGGGGTTCTCTCCATGGCTTTCATGGGTTTTGCAGGATTGGTGAAATGATTTCCAGAGAGGTCGCATCATGTTGACACCCACTGCCGTGCTGGCCGGCATCGGTCTGGTTTCCGGACTCGGGTTGGCCGTGGCCGCCCGTGTTTTTGCCGTAGAAACGGATCCCCGTCAGGAAGAGATCAACGACAACCTGCCCGGCGCTAACTGTGGCGGTTGCGGATACGCCGGGTGCGCCGATTTTTCAGCGGCTCTGGTGGCTGGAAAAGTAACACCGTCGGATTGCCCCGTGTGCGACGACGCCACCCGCCAATTGCTGGGACAAATCATGGGCGTGGAAGTGGGTGCGTCCATCAAGGAAGTGGCACTGATCATGTGCCAGGGCGGCCTCAGTTCAGCCACCGTGCAAGGCCGCTACAACGGACACGCCAGTTGCGCCAGCGCCGACCTGATCGGTGGTGGCGATAAGCTGTGCAACCACGGCTGCCTCGGCCTCGCCGACTGCCAGGAAGTGTGCGCCTTTGGAGCCATTGAAATGGGTGAAGACGGCATCGCCCACATCATCCCTGCCCGCTGCACCGCCTGCGGAAAATGCATTGCCGCCTGCCCCAAAAATCTCATCAGCCTGGTGCCTGTCGACACCAAAATCCACGTCCTGTGCAACAACACAGACAAGGGAGCCGCGGCCCGCAAGGCCTGCGATGTTTCCTGCATCGGTTGCAAAAAATGCCAGAAAGCCTTCGAAGAAGACCCACGCATCACCGTGCACAACTATCTGGCCAAAGTGGACTACAAAAACCCTCCCACGGATGAGACAGTGGTGGAAGTTTGCCCCACCGGTGCCCTAACCGTGCGCCTTATGGATATGAATTCCAGCGAGCAGAGGCCATCATGAAATTCAAGGGCGGCATTCACCCCGACTATAACAAACTGACCGCCGACAGTTCCACTGTGGCCATGCCTTTGCTTGCGCGCTATGTGGTCCCGGTGTTGCAACATATCGGTGCGCCAGGCGAAGTCATTGTGGAGCGTGGACAAGAAGTTAAGCGCGGTCAGCCACTCACCAGTCCCGTTGGATTTGTTTCTGTACCGGTGCATGCACCCACCAGCGGCAAGGTGAAAAAAATTGCGGATTTTCCTCATCCCATGGGCAAACCCCAGCTGGGAATTGAAATCACTCCCGACGGTGAAGATGCCTGGTTCGATGACCTCAAAGGTCACGGAAAGTGGCGTGACCTGGAGCCTTCCCGCTTGAAAGACATCATTCGTGATGCCGGGTTGGTCGGTTTGGGTGGTGCCTCCTTTCCCACCCACGTGAAGCTCAGCCCTCCCAAGGAAAAACCCATCGACCTGCTGATTATCAACGGCGCTGAATGCGAACCGTATCTGACCAGCGATCACCGCGTCATGCTTGAGCATCCCATTGGAGTGATGGAAGGCATCGGATTGTTGATGAAGGTGCTGGGTGTGGACAAGGCCATCATCGGCATCGAATCCAACAAGGCCAACGCCAAAACGGCACTGGATAAAGCACGCCCTTCGGATCTGGATATTCAGGTTCGGTTGGTGGAAACAAAGTATCCCCAAGGATCGGAAAAACACCTCATCTACGCCCTGACCGGACGTCAGGTGCCCGCCGGTGGTTTGCCCATGGATTCCGGTGTGGTGGTGCAAAACATCGGCACGGCATTGTCCTGTTTCGAAGCGGTGACCCTGGGCCATCCGCTGACCCAACGTGTGGTCACCGTCACCGGCAGCGCCGTCAGGAAACCCGCCAACGTCATGGTGCGGGTGGGAACTCCCGTCGCCGACGTGATCGACTTTTGTGGAGGTCTCACCGACGACACCGGAAAAGTAATATTCGGCGGCCCCATGATGGGAGTCGTGCAATTCAATCTTGACGCTCCAGTCCTCAAAGGTACCAGCGGCATCCTCGGTTTGGTTGAATCGGAAATTTCCCAGGTCGCCGGCGCGCCCTGCATCCGCTGCGGCAACTGTGTTGATGCCTGCCCCATGTTCCTTGTGCCCAGCGCCATGGGATTGTTGGTGGAGCGCAACCGCTTCGAAGACCTGGGCGACTACCATATCTCCGACTGCATCGAATGCGGCAGCTGCGCCTACGTCTGCCTCAGCCATCGGCCTTTGGTGCAATTTTTCAAGCGCGGCAAACTGGAATGGCGCGAACATCTCAAGCAGCAGGAGGGCAGCCCCTCATGAGCAACTCCAGTCCCGTGGATCGCAAATTCATCGTCAGCGCCGCACCCCATGTGCACAGCGGGATGAACGTGCAAACTGTCATGCGCGACGTGATTCTGGCTTTGATGCCAGCCGTTTTGATCGGCATCTGGTTCTTCGGGTTCGACGCCTTCCGGGTGTTGGTCCTTGCCGTTGCCGGTTGCGTCGGCTTCGAAATGATGATGAACCGTCTGCTCGGCCGGCAAGCTACGATCAACGACCTGAGCGCGGCTTTGACCGGTGTTCTGCTGGCCATGAATCTCCCATCGGGGAGTCCTTGGTGGTTGGTCATTATTGGTTCGGGAGCCGCCATTATCCTGGGAAAAGCCATCTATGGCGGATTGGGCTATAACCCATTCAACCCCGCCCTGGTAGCCCGAGTTTTACTCTTGATCTCATTTCCGGTGCAGATGACCCGTTGGGTCGTACCCCAGGGAATCACTACCGGTATGGACGCCACCACCGGAGCCACGCCACTGGGTGCAGCCAAAGAAGCAGCGGCCTTGGGAACTCCCTTGAACGAAGCCGGCCTACCTGGAAACCTGGAATTACTGGTGGGCAACGTCGGTGGCAGCTTTGGAGAAGTCAGCGCCATCGCCCTGTTGCTGGGTGGTGCCTACCTTTTGTATCGCGGCATCATCCGCTGGCAAATTCCCGTGGGCTTTATTGGAACCGTTGTGGTGTTCACCGGCATCGCCCATCTGGTGCAACCCGATCGTTATCTCAATCCCCTGGTTCATGTTTTGGCCGGCGGTCTGATCATCGGTGCTTTTTTCATGGCCACCGACATGGTCACCAGCCCGGTCACTCGCAAAGGGATGCTGATTTTTGGTATCGGCTGCGGTGTGCTCACCAGCGTCATCCGCCTCTGGGGTGGTTATCCCGAGGGTGTCAGCTTCGCCATCCTGCTGATGAACGCCGTGACACCGTTGATCGATCGTTACACCAAACCCAGAGTTTTTGGTCAACCAGCACGCAAGCTGTTTGAGGAAGGGGCCAGCTCATGAAATCAACATTGACCATGGCCTTTCGCCTCTCTTTGATTTGCGCCATCGCAGCTTTTGCCCTGGCCAATGTGGCCGAGATCACCCGCGCGCCCATCGCTGCGGCCGAAGCCCGGGCCCAGCGGGAAGCCGTCGAAGCGGTCTTGCCATCATTTGCCCAGCTGGCCATTGATACTTTGCAGACCAAAGCCGACAAGCCTGCTTATTACTTTTCGGGTGTGACTGAAAAGGCCATCACCGGCACAGCGTTTACTTCCAGCAGCGACCTGGGTTATTCCGGTCAAATCGAAATCATGGTGGGAATTGACACCGCCGGGATTATCAGCGGCGTACGAATTTTGCGTCATGCCGAGACACCGGGCTTGGGCGCCAACTACGCCGCATCTGAACTTTTGGACGAGTTCTATAAGGGTCGTGCCGTCGAGGGCAATTGGAAGCTGAGCAAAGACGGTGGAGAGATCGACGCTGTGACCGGTGCCACCGTTACAGGGCGGGCCATAGTCGACGCCATCGAAAGTGGCCTGCAAAACTACCAGGCCGACAAGGTGCGCATTCTAGGGATTGTTGCCCCCGCAACAAAAGAAGGAAACAGCCCATGAGTTATTCCCAGGTTTTGACCCGCGGTATATGGAAAGAGAATCCGATTTTTAGGTTGCTGCTGGGGCTGTGTCCAACGCTTGCTGTGACAACCAGTGTTGAGAATGGTATCGGCATGGGGCTGGCTTCCACCTTTGTTTTGATTTGCAGCAATCTCATGATTTCGCTGTTGAGAAATTTTATTCCCAAGAAGGTGCGCATTCCCGCTTACATCGTGGTCATCGCTTCGTTTGTGACTATTGTGGATCTGGCCATGCATGCCTGGTTTTTTGAACTGCATAAGAGCCTTGGGTTGTTTATTCCGTTGATTGTAGTGAACTGCATAATTTTGGGGCGGGCTGAGGCTTTTGCCAGTCGGAATCCGTTGTCGTTGGCTTTTGTTGATGGGGTGGGGATGGGTTTGGGGTTCACTTTGGGATTGGCAGTGCTTGGTGGAGTGAGGGAGATCTTTGGTTCTGGGAGTTTGCTTGGATATTCGGTATTTGGGCCGGATTATCCACCTGCTTTGGTTATGATTCTGCCGCCTGGGGCATTTTTGACCTTGGGATTTTTGTTGGCGGGTATGAACCGGTTGGAGGAAAGACGGGCTATTCGAGCAGGCGAGACTTACGCTCCACCGAGGGAAATGGATTGTGGGAGTTGTGTTTTGTGCAAGTTGGATGAGAATAT
>JAUUYW010000249.1 GCA_030590265.1 Candidatus Krumholzibacteriia bacterium | reverse complement strand
CGCAGTGTGGGACGGGCGTGACGACCGCGGGCAGGGTGTGGCATCGGGAGTTTATTTCTATCGGTTGGAAACTGGCGAAGGCAACTTCACCGGGAAGATGGTTTTGACTAAATAGGAATCTGGAGAGTGAGAGAAAAAGCCTGATCCGGAAACCTTTGGCATTCCGGATCAGGCTTTTAAATTTTCAACCAAAACAATCTACAGAGATGCCAGCTCACCATGCCGCCAGACCAAGGCACCTGGATTGGCTCCACCTCGGCATAGCTCAATGGCCTTCTCCAACTCATGCTGACAAATGCCCTGAGAGTGCTCGCATTCTTCCCCAGTGTGCATGGCCTCCAGTGCATCCAGGGCACGGGGATTTCCCAACTGCCCCAACGCCCAAACAGCACTGTTTTTCTCGGACAACGAAAAATCAGGTGAGTTCAAAACCGAGA
This sequence comes from Candidatus Krumholzibacteriia bacterium, assembly GCA_030590265.1. Classification (GTDB taxonomy): domain Bacteria; phylum Krumholzibacteriota; class Krumholzibacteriia; order LZORAL124-64-63; family LZORAL124-64-63; genus LZORAL124-64-63. Next base: position 4,966 of record JAUUYW010000249.1, on the reverse strand, counting down.
GCAGGGCTGAAACCGGATCACCTGGTTCGCTGGCCTGAGCAACGGCGACCATTTCCCGAACCTGGCGGCCAATGACATAGCTACCGCCCACATAGAAAGCACACAACACAACAACTGCAGTGATGCAAATCAGCTTCCATCTTTTCCTGATGATTTTGATCATGATGCACCCTCCTGAATTCCCTGAGCACGACAACTGAACTTCATGGTAACACATTATTCCAATTGATGCTGGAAGTTCCATTTCCATTCTGGGCCATGGGTTTCAGAATACCATTTGCATTCATCTCACTGGCAAGTATCTCACATTTTGGTATGATTTACTCTCGACTGGAGACTTACGACGATCCCAGGAAATATCAGTTTTTTTGGATTTCAACTCCAACAACAGGAGAATATTATGCCTGAAGTTAATTCAATAAAAAGCACCGGAACACCTCGCCACCTCTGGATCATCGGGGTCATCGCACTTTTGTGGAGTGCCATGGGCGCCATGGATTTTGTGATGACGATGACCAAGAATGAAGGCTATATGAGCCAGTTCAGTGCCGAAGAGCTTGAGTTCTTTTATAGCTTCCCAACCTGGTTGATCAGCACCTGGGCCGTGGGTGTTTGGGGTGGAGTTGTAGGTTCCATACTTTTGCTTTTGCGCAAGAGCATTGCCGTCTGGGTCTTCATGGCCTCCTTTCTCGGTGCGTTCATCTCATCGTTTCAAAATTATGTACTATCCAATGGGTTGGAAATCATGGGAACCGCAGCGGCCATTGGATTCACTGCAGCAATATTGCTCATTGCCCTGGTGCTTGTTTTGTACTCCCGAGCCATGGTTCAACGAGGGGTATTGCGTTGACCGAGCGGGATACCACCAAACTCCGGGTTGCCCGACCAACCGACAATTTGTTGGAAGTCACTCGATTTTACCGTGATGGCCTTGGATTGGAAGAACTGGGATCCTTTGTGGATCATGAAGGATTTGACGGTGTGATGTTGGGGAGCAAAGGCTCCCCTTATCATTTTGAATTCACGCATCATCAAGGCCAAACGGTGGGCCAGGCACCCAGCCGGGACAACCTGCTGGTCTTCTATCTTCCCGACAAATCCAGCTGGTTGGCCGCCGTGGACCGCATGCGCCAACACGGTTATGAACCGGTGAAGTCCTATAATCCCTATTGGGATGAGAAGGGCAAAACCTTTGCAGATATCGATGGGTACCGAATAGTCCTCCAGAATTCAGCCTGGGACTAATTCTCGTCTTCCAGCCCCAATTCAATATCCACCGCCAGGTCTTCGGCCAAGGCTTCCAGCTCAGCCTTCAACCCCTCCAAATCCACCGTCGACGGCAACTCAAATTCAGCCACACCCCGAAAGAGCTCATCGCCGGAATTAGGCGCCGGTTCGCACCAGGAAGCAAACTGCAGCAGGTTCACGCCTTGGTTTTTGAGCACCTCGGTCAGCCTGCGCACGATACCCGGTTGATCCACCCCAACAACTTCCAGCTCGGCCATGGGCAGCCCACCAACCTCGGTGGAGGCATCGCCGGTGACCGAATGCACCTGCAGACCGGGCAGTTCGCCCATGGCAGCGGCCAGAGCTTCGCGTTTTTCGTCGGCCACAGCCACTTCGATGATGCCGGCAAACTGGCCAGCCAGGTTGCTCATGCTGCTTGAGAGCCAGTTCCCGTCGTGGGCGACAACCACGGCTGCTAAGGCCTCAACAATGCCGGGTTGGTCTTTGCCGACGATGGTGATGACGAGTTGTTTCATAATTTGGCTCCTGGGTATTCTGGGTTCCGGGAATTCTATTTTGCACATGATAAGCCCCTTGGCGGTGCCCCGGAAATTGTTTCTGGTCTTTGATGACAGCAAAATACTCCCGGATACAAAAAATCATCCTTGTTTTTCGTCTTTTTTTCGTGTATCATATTCGCCTCTTGTTCGCTTTAATTTTTAATGCATTTTTGGAGGCCCAGTTGATTCACCTGCAAGTCCACAGCCACTATTCCCTGCTCTGCGGCGCCTCATCTCCGGCTGAATTGGCTGCCCGGGCCGCCAAACTCGACTTCCCGGCCCTGGCCCAAACCGATTTGAACAACCTACATGGCACCATCGAATTCCAGAAGGAGTGCGAAAAAGTGGGCATCCGGTCGATCCATGGCGTGGATTTGACGGACGATCGTCCCCTGGAAATCAATCCCGTGCGCCTGGTGCCCCGCTCCCTGGCCCCATCGCGCCCCCGTGTTGTTTTGCTGGCCAGAGACCAGGCCGGTTATGGGGCCATTTGCCGATTGACCACCCTGCGCATGGTGCGCCCTGATTTCCGTCTGCTGAATGAGTTGCCCGGTTTTCTGACTGCCGAAGGCAACGGCGTATTCTGCCTGACGGATTCACCTCAGGTGCTGGCGGCGCTGCTAGCGGCGGCTCAAAAGGAGAGCCAAAGTGATCTGCCCGCCTTCACCCGGGGAAGCTTGCGGGTGCTCTTGAGCACTGTGGGTGGCCAGATGGGGCCACTGATGCGGCGCCTGCGGGAGTTGGCCCAGTGGGCCGCTCAACAGCGGGTGCCGGTCATCGCCGGAGGTGATGTTTATGCCGCCACCAGGGCCGACCTGGACCGGCAAAAACTGGTCTCCGCCATCCGCACCCTCAGCACCATCGAAACCGTTGGCGACGAGGTTTGCGCCCCGAGTGAGTCCTGGTTGAAGCCAGCCGACACCATGGGCAAACTGTTGAGTGAATTTCCCAACGCCTGCCTGGAAAGCGAGGCGGTGGCCGAACAATGCCGCTTCCAACACAAGCTGGGAGTATGGCGCTATCCGAAGTTCCCGCTGCCCCCCGGTGAAACCACAGAATCGCAGCTCTGGAAATTATGTTTTGATGGTTTGCAGAAACGCTATCGTCAGGTCACCGGTGAAGCCATGGCTCGCTTGCAGGAAGAAATCAATGTGGTCGAGAAGTTGGGTTTCGCCGGTTACTTCCTCATCGTCTGGGACATCGTTCGCTACGCGGCGGATCACGGCATGCCCACCCTCGGGCGGGGCTCGGCTGCCAATTCCCTGATCTCCTATTTGCTGGGCATCACCCATGTGGATCCACTCAAGCACGACCTCTATTTCCAAAGATTTTTGAATCCGGAGCGCCTCTCACCGCCCGACATCGACCTGGATTTCGGTTGGAAGGACCGCGACCAGGTCCTCGAGTATGTGTACGATCGTTACGGGCGCGAGCGCACCGCCATGATCTGCAACATCAATCGCTTCAGCACCCGCTCGGGTTTTCGGGAAGCAGCCAAAGCACGGGGTTATGCCGACAAACAATTGAGCAAGATCACCCGCCGTTTGCCCTGGAAGGTTTTCGACGATCCCGAACTGGCTCTGGCCCGTCGCCCGGAATCTTCCGGTTTGCCTCTGGGCAGAGAGCCGTACCGCTCGCTGTTGTTGCAGGCCGGCAGCCTGAACAAACGCCCGCGTCACCTGGGTATCCACGCCGGTGGTGTGGTCATCGCTAGCAGCCCGCTGACCGAGCTCTTCCCCTTGCAGTGGGCGCGCAAGGGATTGCTCATCAGTCAACTCGACATGTATTCGGTGGAAGACCTGGGCCTGGTGAAAATCGATCTGCTGGCCCAGCGCGGCATTGCAGTGGTGGCCGACGCGGCTCGCGATGTCAGCAAAAACTGCGGCATCAGCGTCGACCTGAGCAAAGTACCGGACGACGATCCGGCCACCCGCCGCCTCATGAGCCAGGGCAATACCATGGGTTGTTTTTATATCGAGTCGCCGGGCATGCGCGCCCTGTTGAAAAAGTTGAAAGCCGACACCTTCAACGTGGTGGTGGCCGCCAGCAGCGTCATTCGGCCCGGGCCTTCGGACAGTGGCATGTCCCGCAGCTTTGTTCTGCGGCATCTGGGCAAGGAAGCAGCCGTTCTGCCGCATCCGGCCCTGGATTTTCTGAATGAGACCTACGGAGTGATGATCTACCAGGAAGACGTCATGCGCACCCTGCACAAGGTCGCTGGCATGTCTCTCGGCGAGGCCGATGTCATGCGCCGGGCCATGAGTTTCAAAGGCGATCCCCAGAAGTTTCTGGACATGAAAGACCGTTTCCTGAGTGGATCCCGGGAGGTCATCGCCTGTGGAGAGACGCCGCCGGTCAAAGATGGTGTTTTGGAAGAACTTTGGCGGCAAATCAGCAGCTTCGCCGGTTACGCTTTCTGCAAAGCCCACTCGGCCAGTTACGCAGTCTTGTCATTCCAAGCCGCCTGGCTGAAGGCCCATCATCCCGCCGAATTCATGGCGGCGGTCATGAGCAACGGCGGCGGTTTTTACAGTGTCGCGGCCTATCTCGAAGAGACCCGGCGGCTCGGCCTGCGCATCCTCTTGCCTGACGTCAACCACAGCCAGGATGTCTTCACCGGCCGTGAGCGCGAGGTTCGCATCGGGCTGCAACAAATCCACGGCATGAGCCGGCGCTCCATGAATGCCCTCATGGATGAACGCGGTGCCGATGGTTTTTTTGTTTCCCTGGGAGACTTGCTGCAACGAGTGCCCCAGCTTGCGGAAAACGAGATCGAAAATCTCATCCGCTGCGGGGCCTGTGATGGTTTCGAGCTGACCCGGCCGGAGTTGTTGTGGCGACACGCCCTGGTGCGAAAGCAGCATCAAGGTGCCAAACACCTGAACCATCGGCGCCACGGCAGGACGCAGGGACAATTGTCGGGAAGACGAAATGTTTCCGCCAATCCCGCCGAGCGCATGTCAGTTCAAACCGCCACTCTCTTCCCTGTGGACGGAACCGCCCCTGGAGCCGGTTCGGCCATCTCCCTCATCCCGGCCATTCCCGATTTTTCTCCCACCGAAAAACTCCAGCAGGAAATGGAAGTGCTGCACCTGACAGCCAGCGGTCATCCCATGGCCATGCTGCGCGAGTGGCTACAACAAAAAGGTGTTGTGTGCGCCCGGGATCTGCCCGGGTTT
>JAUUYW010000148.1 GCA_030590265.1 Candidatus Krumholzibacteriia bacterium | reverse complement strand
GAAGGCGACAAAAGCAGGGCCAATGCTGGTGAGCAATTGGTCCAATTCACCTTGTTTAAGATCCAGGGTGGTTTTCAAGGAAGCAACTTGAGCTTGGGCTTTCCGGAAACGGGGAACCGCGTTCAGAAGATGCAAAAGTTCGGGAGTATCCCGATCCATGGCCAACCCGTGTTTTTGGCGTAATTGATCGAGCAGAGTATTGATTTCATCCTCATCGCCTTGCTGCCCACTGACGTGGCTGGACAAAAAGTCGTGCAGATTTTTTCGGACCTGATTAGCTGAGGTGTCCCGGGTTTCATGATCCAGCAGATTTTGAATATGGGCCCGGTCCAGAGGTTCAGGAATCTCAAGAACTGCCTGCTGGCATTTGGAAACAACCTGCTTCAGATTTTTATTTGATTGAGCGCGGCCTCGCAACATCCACACCAGAAAAAAGACCGTGAAAGAGCTCCCCAGGAACAGAGTTATCAGGCCTTCAACGCTGCTATTGTTGGCATAGAGCAACCAACCGCCAAAGGCGGCCACCAATCCGGAAACCAGGCCGATCAAGTGGGGGAAACCAGGTTGCGGTGAATCTGAAACCAGCCACCGGCGCAAAAATTTGAGGGCAGCTTCTTTTTCAAGGATTTGGTCTTCGGTTTTATTGTTTCCGTCAACCTGAAACTCAGGCAAATGCAGAAGATTTTCCAAACCCTCCGTCTCGGCTTGATTCACTTTCAAACGGAAAAAGACTTTAGCCAACTCCGCATAGATTTCCTGACCTGGATTGGGGCCCACAGCCTTGTCATCCGCAGCAGGATCCAATTCCTGCAAAACCTGTAGCAGTGCATTTTCTTCACGGGCCAGCTCATCTTGCAGCCGATCGATTTCACCCTGCAGGTCGGAAATTCTTTGCACCTGTTTAGCCAGCAAGCCAGGGTCATTGGCAGCGAGGGCGGCCGCAGGCAGTGCGATGCTTTCAACTTGTTCAAGAAGGGTGTCAAGAACGGTTTGACGCTCCTGGATTTTGCGATTTTTTTCCTGCAGTTGTTGTTGCAGGGCTGCCAAATCGTCAGCATCTTCCAGTCGTACGCGATCCTGACCCAGGGCAAAGGATTTCAGCGTAGCTTGAGCTTTTTCCAGATTTCCAGCCACTTCATTCCTGGTCTTGAGTTTGCCCAACAGCTCCAGTCGCAGGCCGGAATTTTTGGTTTTTTCCAATTCCTGGCGTTTTTCGGTGAGGTCATTTTCCTGTTGGGCCAAATGGCGCTGACCACGCAGGAGGGCATTCAGGTTGCTGTTGGCATTTTGCCATTCATTTCTTTTTTTTGCGGCAAGACGCGGCCCGAATGAAAAAATCTTTCCGCCCACTTCATCGAGATTAACTCCACCGGACATTTCCCGATTGATGACCTCTGCCAGCTTGTTTTCAACTTCTCCTCCAGCGGGCAAAACCAGATCCAGAATCCCCAGCTCATAGCAACGTGCCACATGACCAACGGGAAGAGTTGGCCCGGGGGCGGTTTCACCATGGCACCACCAACGTGTATCCACACCTTCTTCCCGGGAGGCTTTCCAGACAGAGCCGTCCCTCTCAAAAAAGGCCTCGACGGCAAACGGTGCGTCGGTGGCAAGATGAGTCCAGAGCAAGCGCCTCACAGCCCGAACCAAGGAACTTTTGCCCGAACCATTGGGCCCGGTGATGATGTTCACCGTGGCGGGTGTCTCCACCTGAAACCCGCGGGCAATGCCGGGCAGGCGATGAACAGTCAGTTTATCCAGCCGCATGGCCTGCCTCCTTCCTGCTCAGGATTTCTTCAAGGGATCGACGACCAGCGTGGGCCAGGAGGGCGGCAATTTCATCTGCATTGAGAGGGTTGCCAATGCCAAGATATGGACTTTGAGCATCCACCTGAGAGAGTGTTTCATGACCACGCGAAACCAGGAGTTCCTTCATGGTGCGAGAATCATTCACCCCGGGAATTTTCTCTTTGGAATCTTCAAGAGCCAGGATGCGACGGGCCAGCAACCCTTCAGGGCTTTCGGCTCGGGCTATATCCAGCAGATCCACTTTTTGGGCGGTCTCGTTGAGAATTTTTTCCACAAAGAGCACGGTGCCTTCACGGTCCGAAACCAGGGTGGCGAAATCACCTTGAATGCCCTGGAGGGCAAGACGCAGGTCTCCGGGATTGTCCATGGCCCCGGTGAGGGTCAAGCGGAAGCCGAGGGCCAGCACATCCTTAAGAGATTCGCCCAACTTAGCGGCCTTTTCCGCCAGATGATGCAACAGGTGGGGCAAAAGATCGTTGGTGGCATCATCCAGATCATCGCAGGAGATGGAAAGCTTTTCCCAGCGCAAAGGCGCCAGCGGCAAACGGTTCATTGTCATTTTGCCTTGAGGATCGATGTTCACCAGCACTGGTCCGTGTTCGCCGGTTTCGTTCGGATTGAGCCCAGTAACCGAACCAAGATAAAACGGTTTGCCATCAGTGTTGGGCAGCCCGGGAATATGGGTATGGCCGAGGAACCAGGCCTGATAACCGGTGGCCAAAAGTTCAGAAGTGGAAACCGGAGCGTAGCGGCTGGCAGCCTGGTCCAGGTCGGCGTGCAACAGACCAAAGGTGGGATGCTTGGGATCCGGTTCGGGTGCGCCGTCACCAAGGGGGCTGGTTTCCACATGGGGACCCGGAAATGACCACCCGGTCAGACGCACGGCAAGTCCATCGTCACCATGCACCAGATGGCTGGACCAGGTTCCGCCCGCACCGAGCAGCTCAATATTAGTGAGCATGCCGGCCAATCTGGGCAATACTTCCGTGTCGTGATTGCCGGCCACAGCCACCACCGGGATGTTGGCATCTTCAAGACGCCGAAACCCGGCTTCCAGCAGACCAAAAGCTTCGAAGAGAGCATTGTTGCGATCCACCAGATCACCGGCCAGGGCAACGGCGTGAACTTCCAGTTCAATGGCCTTGTCGACGATGCGTTTCCAGGCGGCAGCGGGGCCGAGATCATGAGTGGTCAGCTGGCGGATTTCAGATAGATGGCTGGGAATGCGAGACGGCAATACGCCCAGGTGCATGTCGCCGACAAAGAGGATGGTGACCTGGGGTTTTTTCGGTGGCAATGTTGGGCTCCAGCCAAATGCGGATGATAAGGTTATGAGATGGGGAAGATATTAGCATGGTCAGCGGGTGATGTCTTCACTGGGCACAAAAAAACTGCGGTGGTCACCCCCTGGGGGGATGAATTACGAAAATACTCTGTCAAACAAGCTTCAGAATCTCCATGGCACCTTCAAGATCCTCTTCAATCTTGGGCACCAACCGTTGGCAATCATCCAGGGAAAGACCCAAAATATCCAAGGCACCCGGACTGCATCCTTCAGGTGCTTTGCCGCCAGGTGAGGGATAACCCAAAGGATAAGCCATGTAATCGGCCAAATGGGCCAAGGCAGTCAGTTGAGGGAATTTGGTGGAGGAATCGGGAGAGTGGTGAAACTGCACCGCATCCACAACGCTGGAAGGGAAATCCCAGGCCCGGAAAATGGCCTTGCCGATGGTGGCGTGGTTGATCTGGAAGAGTGCTTTTTCCATGTCGAACCAGGTCATTTCCTGCTCCTGGGCAGCCTGGACTAGTTCGTCAAAATCAGCGGGAAAATAACGTTTTTCAATGAGCTTGCCTGTATCGTGCAGCAGACCCACCACAAATGCTTCTTCCTGCTGACTGATACGAACTTCGGCGGCCAGAATTTTGCAGATGCTGCCGCAGGCGATGCTGTGCTTCCAAAATTGGGTCATATCGATCTGGTTGGAATCTTCACCGCTGAAAAAATCAAAGACACTGATGGCCAAAGCAGCGCTGCGCACCGATTGGAAACCCAGAATGACCACAGCCCGGCTGATGGTCTTGATTTCCTTGCTGTAGCCGTAGAAGGCCGAATTGACCAGATGCAGAATTTTTGCCGTCAGAGCCTGATCCTGAGCGATGATCTCCGCAATCTGGGGCACCGAGACATTGGGATCCTGCATTTTCTGGAATAATTTCTGATAGATCACCGGCAGAGTAGGGATCTCTTTTATGATCCCTTTCAGTTCCCTGGGGTGAACATCAAGCAGCGATTTTGGGGACACCTGAGGCACAGTGGCTCCTCGGAAATGGGCGATAGGGTCCTTGGACTTAATATTCAATCGTCCAGCGGGGGGGTAGGTTAAGCAGAATCAGGAAAAACTGAGCCAAGGGCCATCGCCAGTGTGTTCGACAACCTTACCAACAAGGGATGTGGCCAGCGCCTTTTCTTCGAGTAGCATTTTCAGCATGTCATCCAACATTTCAGCTTTCACCGCCACCAGCAATCCTCCGCTGGTTTGGGGATCATTCAACAAACCGATCATGCCCTCACTCAGGCTATCGTTGTAGGCGACCGCCTCGCCGGTGAAGCTGGCGTTGGCCTGGGTTCCGCCACAGGTGAAACCTTCGCTGCAAAGCTCGACAGCCTCGGGCAACAAAGGCAAGGCGCTGGTCTCAATGACCAGATGGGCCCGGGATCCTTTGGCCATTTCCAGGGCGTGGCCACTGAGGCCGAATCCGGTGACATCGGTGCAGGCTGTGGCGCCAAATTCAAACAAACGCATGCCGCACTTGTTCAGGGTTGTCATGCAGGTGACCAGGGCTTCGTAGCCGGCCTGATTGACCCGGTTTTTCTTTATGGCCGCAACCAGAGCACCGGTTCCAAGAGGCTTGGTGAGTATCAGTTTATCACCAGGCTGGGCTGTGCTGTTGCGCAGAATTTTTTCTGGATGAACGGTGCCGGTCACGCTCAAGCCAAACTTCACTTCATCATCGCGCACGGTATGGCCACCGGCCACGGCGCAGCCCGCCTCCGCACAAACGGCTCCGGCTCCTGAGAGAATTTCGCCCAGAACATTGTTGGGCAAACCAACAGGAGGGAAGCCCAAAAGGTTCAAAGCCATCATGGGCGTGCCACCCATGGCGTATACATCACTGATGGAGTTGGCGGCGGCGATCCGTCCGAAGGTGAAGGCGTCATCCACCACCGGGGTGATGAAATCGGCTGTGGAGATGATGGCTTGGTCGTCGTTCAAGCGATACACGCCGGCATCGTCCGCAGTGTCAAAACCAACCAGAAGGTCGGCCGGTGCCGCGGCTTGGATAGGTTCCAGAATTTGGCTCAAGTCCCCCGGACTGAGTTTGGCAGCTCAGCCGGCGCTCTTGGCGAAACGGGTCAGGGCGATGCGTTCGTTGAAAGACATTTTCACCTCCTTCAGGCTTTGGGAAGTTTGGCTTCCAGTTTGGCCCAACTGTCCTTCAGGGTAACTGTGCGGTTGATGACCAGGGCCCCCGGCTGGGAATCCCTGGCATCCAGGCAAAAATACCCATGCCGCATGAACTGCCAGCGATCATTCGCCGTAACATCCTTGATGTTCGGCTCAATCTTGGCATCAGTCAGCACTTCCAGACTGTTCGGATTCAGGTTTTCCAGAAAGTGACCCTCGGCTTCGGGGAATGGTTCCCGGAAAAGGTTATCGTACAGGCGAACCTCCGCAGTCACCGCTTCTGCCGCGCTCACCCAATGCAAGGTGCCTTTGACCTTACGACCGTCAGGGCTTGATCCCCCGCGACTTTCCGGGTCATAAGTGCAGCGAAGTTCCACAACCTCTCCAGCATCGTTCTTGATGAACTCGTCGCAGGTGATGTAGTAGGCGTGCTTCAGGCGTACTTCCTTACCAGGCTTGAGACGGAAGAATTTTCGGGGAGCTTCTTCGCGAAAGTCACTCTGCTCAATGTAAATCTCCCGACTGAAAGGAACCGTGCGAGTGCCGTCATTTTCGTCTTCGGGATTGTTGATGCATTCAATGTCCTCCACCTGGCCTTCAGGGTAGTTGGTGATGACTACTTTCAGGGGCCGCAGCACACCCATGTAGCGGGTTGCCGTCATGTTCAGCTCACTTCTGATGGACCATTTCAGAAGATCCAGGTCCACCGTGCTGTCGCGCTTGGCCACACCAATAACATCGCAGAACCGACGGATTGATTCGGTGGTGTAACCCAGCCGTCGCAGACCACTGATGGTCGGCATGCGCGGATCATCCCAGCCGTTCACATGCTTCTGGGTTACCAATTGCAGCAGCTTTCGCTTGCTCATGATGGTGTAGGTCAATTTCAGCCGGGCAAATTCGATTTGCCGGGGCTTGTATGGCACAGGCAGGTTGTCGATGAACCACTCGTACAAAGGGCGGTTCACTTCAAACTCAAGAGTGCAGATGGAGTGAGTGATGCCTTCGAGGGCGTCGCTCTGACCATGGGCGTAATCATACAGTGGATAGATGTTCCAGGTGTCGCCGGTGCGATGGTGGATCACCTTGCGGATGCGGTAAATGAGAGGATCGCGCATCTTCATGTTGCTGTGGGCCATATCGATTTTGGCACGCAGGGTGTAGTCACCTTCGTCGAAATCACCATTGCGCATGCCAGCCAGCAATTCCAGGCTCTCTTCGCTGGGGCGATCCCGATCGGGGCTGGGCCGGCCAGGCTCCTTCACTGTGCCCCGATATTCGCGGATATCGGCTTCATTCAAACTGCAAACGTAGGCTTTGCCTTCACGGATCAGGTGCTGGGCCCATTCATACAGCTGCTCAAAATAATCAGAGGCGTAAAATTCGCGTTCTTCCCAGTCGGCACCCAGCCAGCGCATGTCTTCCTTGATGGAGTCCACGTATTCGATGTCCTCCTTTTCGGGGTTGGTATCATCGAAGCGCAGGTTGAATTTGCCGCCAAATTGGGCAGCGATGCCGCTGTTCAGAACGATGCTCTTGGCATGGCCGATGTGCAGATAGCCATTGGGTTCCGGCGGAAAACGGGTGTGCACGCGACCGTCGTTGAGTCCGGCTGTCTGGTCTTCTTGCACCTGGGTGCGGATAAAGTCCAGATTTTCACTGTTATCGCCGGATTCGTCATTATTCAGGGAATTTTTTTCTTCAGTCATGGCGCATCAGCCTTCCAGGCAGCCGGCAAACCCGGTTTGGGGAAAAGGATTGGATTCGGATAAGCTAAGCCCCCAAGGGCGGGATGTCTACCGAACTTGGTTAAAAACCGTCTCCAGGATCCCAGTGGGCGATGACCCGGCACACTCCTAGGATCTAATTGATATGAATTTTCAAAAAATCTTTCTTAACATAAGGGGTTAATATGTGGTATCATCTATGCTGAGTTTATGCGTGTCTGCATGCATCTGAATTGTCTTATTTAATCATGAATACCTTTTGGGTATCATGATAAGTAAAATTCAGTTCCTTTTGGCTCGCCTATTCACCGACTTATTCGTTGCCTTGGTCATTCATTTGACTGAAGTAGTCAGTTGCCCCTGTCACTCAATAGCCCGTGTTCATAACACAAACCCTTGGGGGGGATCCCATGAATTGTTGTCACCACCGTCCTACCATTCTGCTGCTGCTCTTGACCTTCCTCTGCTTGCCTGCCCTGGCTCTTGCCGGCTCTGGCTCTGATGACGTCAACGTTGAGACCAATGTTGATATCATGTTTGAAGGCTTCGAAGCCTACGTTTTCCCGCCTGCTGACTGGATTAAAATCATCAACGGTGATACTTACACCTGGGCACGTACATCAGCAGCCTCTAACACCGGAAATGCCAGTGCCTATTGCCACTATAGTTCTGACGGCCATCCCTCGGATGAATGGCTGATCACCAGTGCTATTGACTTCTCCTACAACATTGCACCCAAATTGCAGTGGTATGAAGAGCAATCCCACTGGTCAGATCGCGGTGATACCCACTACATCATGGTCAGCACCACCAGCCAATCCGATCCCAGTACTTTTGAGGTTGTTGCCACAATGACTCCGGCCACTCACGACGTGCCTGGTTTCGGTGGCGACCCCGTGGAAGTGGATCTTTCCGCCTATGCCGGTCAATCTACTGTGTATGTGGCATTCCGTTACGTTGGCGATCATGCCGATTCCTGGTACATCGACGATGTCAAGGCATTCGAATTGG
>JAUUYW010000426.1 GCA_030590265.1 Candidatus Krumholzibacteriia bacterium | reverse complement strand
GCAAACGGTATCACACCATGGTGGGATTGGCTGCCTTCAGGGTCATACCCGTGACCGGTGCTGTTCCCGATTTGCAGCATTTAGTCGACCGATTGCAGGCCAAATTGCGATCCAGCGATCAAGCAGGCTTCCTGCCCGATGGCACCATCCTTATTGTCGTCCCTGAAGACATTCAATCCCTGCCCATGCTGTTGACCAGGGCCACAGCCATTTTAAAGGCTGCATCCGGCCAGGATGACTTGCTTGTGCAAACCTCCAGCAGGATTTATCCCGGAGCCGGCAAAAACGCTCAAGAGTTGATTGACGCAGTTTTATCTGCCATCAGCTAACGTTATCCCCACCTTTTAGGCCCAGAATTCGTTTCCACAGCCAAACCCGGTTGACGTCACCCCTGCAACTGTTTTAACTTGCCTCCAAGGAAGTCGGCCGAGTCCAGGGATGGACCGCCTCACCCAACCCACTCAACCAGTACAGGATTTCTCCATGAAGGGCAGCATGGCCAGCCAGAACTCTGCAAATCCCCCCCGACAAATACGAGTCCTCGACGGGGCCACCATTGACCGCATCGCCGCCGGTGAAGTGGTGGAGCGCCCCGCCAGCATCGTCAAGGAGTTGGTGGAAAATGCTCTCGATGCCGGAGCCTCCAAAATTACCATCACCCTGCAGGATGGCGGTCTGACCAGCCTGACCATTGATGATGATGGCCATGGCATTCCCTTTCAACAATTGCCGCTGGCTTTTGAACGCCATGCCACCAGCAAGATTGCCACCGCCGCCGACATCATGCGCGTGGGCAGCTTTGGTTTCCGGGGGGAGGCCTTGGCCAGCATCTCGTCAGTGGCCATGGTGCGTTGCATCAGCAGGGTTGCCGGCGAAGACACCGGTGGCCTGATTGAAGTCTCCGGCAGCGAAATCACTCGCCGTGAGCCCGCCCCGCGCAACGTTGGCACCACCATCACCGTGAGTGATCTGTTTTTCAACACTCCGGCCCGACGCAAATTCATGAAAACCGCTCAGGCTGAAAAACGGGCCATCATGAAATTGATGACCCAGCTGGCGTTGGCTCATCAGGAAATTCGCTGGCTGGTCAAGACCGACGACACCGTGGCCATGGACCTGCGCCCGGCCTCCTCACTGACAGATCGTGCCCGCGATTTGCTGGGTGCCTCTGTGATGGACCACATGACCCGCTTTGAAATGCAAAAGGGTGGGTTCAGCATCGGTGGCCTGGCCTCCCGTCCCACCTGGACCCGTGGCAACAGGGAACAACAGTTTATTTTTATCAACCGTCGTCCCGTGGAAAATCGCGCCCTCAGTCAAGCCATCGTGCAGGCCTACCGGGAAGTAATTCCTACCGGCAAGCATCCGGTTGTGATCGCCTTTCTGCAGGTTCCCGACGGCGAAGTGGATGTCAATGTTCACCCCGCAAAAACTGAAGTCCGCCTGCTGTTGGAACGTGAAATTTTTGGGATGCTTAAGAATTCGTTGCAAGAAGGTTTGAGTCTGCGCAGTGCTGAAGAAATGCGACCCTGGACTGGTTATGCTCCTGGAGGTGGCACCGACTCCGAAGCCACCGGCAGGGTGGCCCAGGCCCAGGATGATTACTTGCGCAAAGAATTTCAACGTGGGGGAAGTGCCGGTTTTGAGCACAAGGGTGTGCCTGCCGGACAAGGTGAATTGTTCACCGCCTCGGCCACTCGCGCTCCTGCGCCGGAACTCAATCCAGAAGGATTGTCCGGGCCGGATGACTATCTCAGCCATGGGGCAACCTACCAGGATCCCCCTCTGCATTCCGCTCCGTTCTGGCAGCTGCACCGCACCTACATTGTGACCCAGATTCGTGGTGGTCTGGTGCTGATTGACCAGCACAACAGTCACGAACGCATCCTATACAACGAGGCCCAAAAAGCCCTGGAGCAGGGCGGCACTGTGGGCGGCGTCCCCACTCAACAATTGCTCTTTCCTGCTCATCTGGAATTGACACCGGGTCAGATTCAGGCCTGGCAAACCCATGCTGATCAGATGACGGCCATGGGGTTCACCATCGAACCTTTTGGTGGACAGAGTATTCTGGTGCAGGGGATTCCCGCCAGTCTGAAGAACTGGAACGAAGGCCGGCTACTTTTGGACATCCTCGATGATCTGGCCTGGGATGACAAACCCAGCCAGGAGAATCAAGTGGATTTGCTGGCCAGCTATGCTTGCCATGCGGCGGTGCGTGCCGGCGAACCGCTGACTTTGCCTGAAATGCAGAACCTTGTGGATCAGCTTTTTGCCACAGATACCCCACTGTCTTGTCCCCATGGGCGGCCTACCCTGATCCAGTTTACTCTTGATGAGCTGGAAAAGAAGTTTGGACGGAGTTGAGCATGGTGGGCGGGGAATTTTCCGGTCAGGTATGCCCCGCCATTGTCGGTCCTACAGCTTCTGGTAAAACCGCATTGGTGACGGCTCTGGCTGCTCGGATTCCCATTGAAGTCATCAGCCTGGACAGTCGGCAGATTTATCATGGTTTGCGCATCGGGACTGCTCAGCCAACGGCTGAAGAACTTGCAGTTTGTCCTCATCATCTTATCGATTTTGTTTCCCCGGATGAAAAATACGACGCGGTGCGTTTTCGGAATGATTTTGAGCGGGTTTTTGCTGAGATCAAAGGGCGTGGGGGAGTTCCTATCCTGGCTGGTGGGGCAGGGATGTATCTCACTGCTTTGCGGGATGGGTTTATGACTATCCCCGGGAATTCGGATGAAAAGCTGGTTGCTGCCAGGAAGGAAGTTGCTTCCTGGGATAGTGAGGAACTTCGTCTGAAACTTAAAGATGCTGATCCTGAATCTTTTGAAAGGATTCATCCCAACGACATTTACCGCAGCCAGCGGGCTATGGAAATTTTTCTTATTTCCGGGCAGACAATGACTGCTCTGACCAAAGCACAGACACCAAACCCCAGCCTGGGCCTGTCATTTCCAGCTTTTGTTTTGAAACGATCGGTGGAGGAATTGGACAGTCGAATTGCCCAACGCACCAGCTTGATGCTGGAACAGGGGTGGATTGATGAAACCCAAACGGCCTTGAAGTCACACAACAAGGATGGTCCCGGGCTGCAGAGTATTGGATACCGGGAAATTGTCTTATTTTTGCAAGGACAGTTGGGTCGGAATGATTTGGATGCAGCTAT
>JAUUYW010000539.1 GCA_030590265.1 Candidatus Krumholzibacteriia bacterium | reverse complement strand
AGCTGAGTTTCCCCAGGTCCAGTCACCATTGTTCACGCCGCCCTCGAAGTCGGCGACCATGGGAGTTTGGGCCTGAGCTGTTACGGCAAAGGCCAGGATTGCGGTCAAGAAAATTAGCATGCGCATGATTTTTCTCCTTTTGCGGTTTACGAATTATTTCGATCCGGGCTTAAATATGAAGGATATTGAATAATTTCGCTATTGGACCTTGGTCGCATAGGCGTAATCCAAAGCAGTTTGATCAATATCGGATTCCCCTTCCCATCCCCCTACTCTTCTTCTATTTTCCACACATACATAAGCTAGGACTCAACCAGGAGCCACCATGCCATCAACCAGCCTCATCCAGCGCCTATTGGGCGTCCTTGTCCTTTCGAGTATCACAGCCATCTGTTTAACCGGTTGCGGCAGCAAAGAACCCGCCACCCTCGGCCAACTCCTCAAGCCAGGGCAAGCCAAAGGTTATAACATCCTGCTGGTGACCCTCGGCAATGTTCCACAGGATCGTCTGGGGTGTTATGGCAATCTCCAGGCCATGACCCCCACCATGGACTTGCTGGCTGCCGATGGAGTTCAATATTACAATGCCGTGACCAGCCTGCCGCTGACACTGCCATCGCACACCACCATCATGACCGGCCAAACTCCCCAATCCCACGGTGTGCTAGACAACGATTTGTTTGCTCTTGGATCTGAGCCTTCCACTCTTGCTGAAGATATGCACAAGGCCGGTTACAGCACTGCCGCTTTTATTGGATCTGCCGTCCTGGACCAGCGCTTTGGATTGAATCGGGGCTTTGATTTTTATGATCTCCAGATCAAGGAGGTGACCGACTCAACTATCGATTGGCTCAAACAGCACCAATCAACCAACCCTGATCTGCCATATTTTGCCTGGGTTCACTATTGCGACACCGAAATTACCTTTGTGGATGGCCAACTGCAGCGTTTGGTGACCTGGCTGGATGAAAGCGGAACACGGGAAAACACGGTGATCATTCTGACATCCGACCACGGTAAGAGCCTTGGCGAGCATCAGGAAGCCACCCCTGGAATGATTGATGACAACAGCACCCTGAAAGTGCCATTGATCATCAATTGTCCATCCCGCATTTTTGGCCACCTGGCCGTCAAAAACAGCCTCGTCGGCCTGGTGGATCTGCGTGCCACCATCAGCGAAATGTTGGGCATTCAACCCAGCGCACCCACCGACGGTCAGAGCTTGCTGCAACCCGTTGCTGCCCATCGAAGCATTGGCCTGGATGCCGAAAACCCCTAGGACTACAGTTCTTTCCCCAATTACCGATAACTATTGTCACAATTAAAGTCCCATTTCTCCCTGGGCAGGACTGTCTTGCGACTGATATACGCCAAACTGCTAAAAATTTCTCTGGTGACCAAGGTCACTCTGGGAGTTGGCTCCATCCTGGTTATGGCAGTGGTTATCTCAACCATGATTTCCTTGCAGCACTCTGAAAAGCTGTTGATGGAGCAGGCCACCGGATCCATGCTCAAATCCCTCCAAGGTCACCGCGATGACCTTAAAGCAGCCATGGACGAAGTCACTCAGGATGCTCAATTGATCAGCAATGGTGCAGGGGTTCAGAACCTGACCGAGGCCTGGAGAAACCAGAAAACCGATCCTGAACAGAACGCATCGTATCTGGCGTGGCAAAACAATATGGAACGAATGTTTGCCACCATGATTCGGAACAAGGGATACCTGCAGGTCCGGTTCATCAGCCTGGATGATGGCGGCCGGGAACTTGTTCGGGCGGACGCCCCCGTCGATAATGGTCAGCCCATTGTTTTCAGTCGGGGAAAGGATCTCCAACAAAAAGGACATCGGGATTACGTTCAGGCTGGTGCCCGATTGCAACCGGGCCAGGCTTACGTTTCTCCCATCAACCTCAATCGAGAACAGGGTGAAATTCAAACACCCTGGCAACCAACCCAGCGATTTGTTACGCCGGTTTTCCTGGATCCGATT
>JAUUYW010000379.1 GCA_030590265.1 Candidatus Krumholzibacteriia bacterium | reverse complement strand
CACGCATCACGGCATGTTTCCCCTGAAGCGGCATCGTCCCTTCTGGTGGGCAGGTCCCGAAGGTGACAAACTGCTGGTCTGGAACGGCGAGCACTACCATCTGGGCAACGAGTTGGGCCTGGCGCCGGGTGCCGTATCGTCCTACATGATCAAGGACGAATGTGACGCCCAGACCATCCACCATGATCCATGGAAAGTGGCGGAAATCCGCATTCCTCGACTGTTTAAACAGTTGGCAGAAGACAATTATCCCTACGACTTCCTGCCGGTGATGATCTCCGGGTTGCGCAGCGACAACGGTCCTCCGAGCCTTGCCATCCTGGATCAAATCAACCGCTGGAATGATGCCCATGGAAAAGAAATTCGGGCCGAGATGGTCACCCTGGACCAGTTCTTTGAGCGGTTGCGGGCTGAAGAAACGAACATCCCAACCTACAGTGGCGACTGGCCCGATTGGTGGACCGACGGTGCCGCCTCCATGCCGGATTCCACAGCTTTGTTCCGAAAGGCACAACGGGGCTGGCTGACCGTTCAGCAGTTGCAGCAGTTGCAATCGTCACCTAATTTGGCTGACCGCAAACTCGTGGACAACCTGGCCATGTATGCGGAGCACACCTACGGCCACGCGGCTTCGGTGGTGCAACCCCATCACCCTGGCGTGCAGGCTTTGGCAGCCAGAAAACGTGCCTACGCCGCCCTCGCCGATGAAGAAGCCCAGACACTCCTGGCAGATGAATTGACGCGTCGGGGAATGGTCGCCCACCAGCCCGATCTGCCTCTGCGCTACCGGGTCATCAATTCCAACCCAGTGCGCATTACCGACGTTGCACGGTTGCAGATTGAGCATCACGAGTTCTACGAAAATTATGTATATCGGGGTATTCAGGTGGTCGATGATCTCGACGGAAACCCGCTGCCTGCGGGGATCGATCCTACACCGGTGACCACAACTATCCTGGTGCCGTTGACTCTTGAACCCGGTCAGGAAAAGGTGTTGCGCATTGTGCCCACCATGACCCGCGACCTCACTCCCGACAAGGGCGTTCCCATTCTTGAAACCCGGCAACCTGAAAAGCCCGCCGGTGTGTTCGAAACTGACACCTTTCGCATCGAGTGGAAGGTGCCCGAGGGCATCACCGCGTGGTTTGACAAAACCAGCGGACGCAATCTTCTGCGTGATGACCTCAAGCACGCGCCGTTCATGCCGGTTTCTTCCATAACTCCCATGACGGATGTGAACGACGCCTGGTCTGTTCGCGGGGCGTTGGGTCTTTCCCGCAGTGGTGCCGATGCCCAATGGTCTGTGGGCAAAGTTATCGCCGTGCGTGAACGATGTTCTGGGGTTTCGCCGGGGGACCCTCTTGAAGATCCCCGCCAAAACACCACCACTCCCATGCTTCAACGTCTTGAATTCGACATCGAGGTGGCAGGTTGTGCGGAGTCCACTCTGATCCTTGAAGCAAACGCCGGTCTGCCAGGGGTGGATGCAACCTTCAGCATCAACAAACAAAATATCTGGGCGCCCGAGAATCTGTACCTTTCGTTGCCCTTTGGCCAGAGATCGCACGACACCATCTGGTTGGACAAGGCCGGCGGAGCAATTCGTGCCCGGATGGACCAGTTGCCGGGTTCGCTGATTGATTTTTATTCGGTGCAAGGTGGGTTTATCAGCCAAGGGGAGCTGGGATCAGTGGCGGTGGCCATGCCGGACAATCCGCTGCTTCAGTTGGGACCGCTGGAGTATCAGGAAAACCGCGCACTCCATGATCCGGATCAACCTCATCCGGACCAGGCCTTGCCCTACGCCTGGCTCATGACCAACTACTGGGAGACCAACTTTGCTGCCGGCCTCGGCGGTTTTCATTCGTTCCGTTTCAGTGTGTTGGCTGCTAATCCGGATGATCCTCAGCATACATTCCATCAACTGCGCGCGGCCAATGCGGGGTTGGTTTGTTTCCGTATTGCTGATGATGAGTGAACCGGAAAAATCCTGTCAACCAAGCAACTCAATGTCGCTATCAACCATCATGGTCACCAGCTGTTCAAAACTCACCGTAGGCTCCCAGCCTAGAACCCGTTTGGCTTTGCTGTTGTCGCCAATCAGTTGGTCGACCTCGGCCGGCCGCATAAACTGCGGGTCCTGGACAACATAATCTTCATAATTCAAACCCACGTGGCCAAAAGCCACTTCCAGGAAGTTTCGCACCGAGTGGGTCTTGCCTGTGGCCACCACAAAATCGTCGGGATCATTCTGTTGCAACATCAGATGCATGGCGCGCACATAGTCACCGGCATAACCCCAATCCCGTTGGGCATCGAGAGTGCCCAGGGATAGATTTCCCGCCAGGCCCAGCTTGATGCGGGCCACCCCATCGGTGATTTTGCGGGTCACAAATTCGCGCCCCCGGCGAGGACTTTCGTGGTTGAAAAGAATACCCGAAACAGCAAACAGCCCGTAACTCTCCCGGTTGTTGACCGTGATATGATGACCATAGGTTTTGGCCACGGCATAAGGACTGCGCGGATGGAAAGCCGTCATCTCGGTTTGAGGCACCTCACGAACCTTGCCGAACATTTCGCTGCTGCTGGCCTGGTAGAACCTTGCCTCGGGGCATACCCGCCGCAGAGATTCCAGAATCCTGGTCACTCCCAGTCCGGTGAATTCACCGGTGAGCACCGGCTGACTCCAGCTGGTGGGCACAAAACTCTGAGCTGCCAGGTTGTAGATTTCTTCGGGCTGGGAAATTTCCAGGGCCTTGTCCAGAGAGGCCTGGTCCAGTAGATCGGCCTGCACGAACTCGATGTTGTCCTTGATATGGTCGATGCGTTCGAGGTTTTCGGTGCTGGATCGCCTGACCATGCCAAACACTTCATAACCCAGATCCAGCAGGTATTCTGCCAGATAAGAGCCGTCCTGGCCGGTGATTCCGGTAATCAGCGCTTTCTTCGCCATCATGCACCCCATCGAGTTTTGGAAAAAATCTTCATTATTCTGTGGGAAACGTTGGCCCCCGCAGGGACAGACTATTAGAATTTACACGTCTTCGGGTTGCCGGACAAGGGAATCGAATGTCTCAAGATCATCCCAACCCGATACTACCTGGTTTTTTTGTCCCAAGGAGCAGCCCCATGTCCATCGTTTTGAACGGTTCTGAACTCACCATTGAGAAGCTGGTCGCCATTGCCCGCCACAACGAACCGGTGGAGCTGGCCCCCGAAGCTCTGGAACGCATCACCCATTGCCGAAGCCTCCTGGAGGATAAAATCAAGGCCGGGGAAATCATGTATGGGGTCAACACTGGAATTGGTGAATTTTCGGAAATCGTTTTGGATGACGATCAGGTGCGTGATTTTCAGAAATACCTGATTTACAACCATGCAGCTGGCATTGGCGATCCCGCTCCCCTGGAATACGTTCGCGGTGCCATGGCGGGTCGCATCAATGTGCACGCCCATG
This sequence comes from Candidatus Krumholzibacteriia bacterium, assembly GCA_030590265.1. Taxonomy (GTDB): domain Bacteria; phylum Krumholzibacteriota; class Krumholzibacteriia; order LZORAL124-64-63; family LZORAL124-64-63; genus LZORAL124-64-63. The sequence continues at coordinate 139 of JAUUYW010000379.1, read as the reverse complement.
GACGCTCCGGCTGTCGTCCCGTCATCACCCAAACCCTGCTGGCCATGTTGAACAAAGGTGTAACGCCTTTCGTCTGCCAAAAAGGGTCCGTGGGAGCCAGTGGGGACTTGGCACCCATGAGCCAGGTGGCTTTGCTGCT
>JAUUYW010000434.1 GCA_030590265.1 Candidatus Krumholzibacteriia bacterium | reverse complement strand
GCCACCGAATTAGTCGGCTCCCGTCTTTTCCTGGCCACAGACAAGGGTCTCTTCAGCCGAGATTTTAACCAACTGGAACAACCTTTTGAGCTGGTGCCCGAATTGCCCGCCGAGCAGGTAACTCATCTTGCCAAAATTCCGGGCATGGACACTTTGTGGGTGGTGGGCCCTGATTGGCTTGCTCATTGGCATGGTGATCATGCCCAGATCAAGATCAGTGATCTCGATTTGTTGCCGGTCCAAAAACTGGTTGGAACGGCGGCTCTGGCTGATGGTGAAAAGGGTATTTATTTTGGCGGGCCCGGTAGCATCCACTACTACCACCTCGAAACCGGCCTGGAAACCCCCACCCGCCTCAACGGCCTGGTTGCCGATGGGGCCAATTCATTTTTCCGAGACCAGGAAAACAACATCTGGATCACCAGCACCCGCGGAATCAGCAAACTAATCAGTCGTCGACTTGCTGGCTATAACCGGGAAAATGGACTGCTGGAAGACGAAGTCAGCGCCATCCTGCAATTGCGCAACGGACACCTGGTCATGGGGCATCAGGGTGGGCTTTCTTTTTTGGACGACAGCATTCGTCCCTATCGTTTTGAAAAAACAGCCCGAGCCCTTGCGCGGGTCATGGATCTGCTTGAAGACCGGGCAGGAAATCTGTGGATTGCCGCCGACCGCAGGGGTTTGGCCAAGCTTACACCCAGGGGAAAAATCACCTGGTATACTGAGAAAAACGGTCTGGGCCTGGGGGTCTACACCCTTTTCCAGAGTCAAAATGACACTCTCTGGGTAGGCACTTCAGAAGGGCTGTTTTTCAAAGACGGAGATGGTTTTTTCCAAATTGATCAACCAAGAACCTCCTCCGGTGCACACTCCTTGATTCGCCAAATTATCAATGGCCCAAATGGCTCCTTTTATTTGGCCACGGGTCATCTTGGCCTTCTGCATTATGACTCCGGCCATTTCACCATGTATCGTCCAACAAACGGCAATGATGGTCTCGATTGTTACACTTGTTTTACCAAACCCGATGGCACCCTGTGGGTGGGCTCTTCCACGGGTTTGTTTGTTATTGAAAACGGTGAGGTGAAGCGCACCACAAAGCCAGACCCGGTCATCCATCGCCCCATCTACTCCATTTTGGAAGACAACCAGGGCAATTTCTGGTTTGGCACAGATTTGGGTGTGTATCGATGGGATGGCCGCCAATTGGCCAATTTAAACAAACAGCAAGGCCTTTTGGGAAACGAGACCAATCGAAGTGCTCTTATCCAGGCACAAGACGATAAAATTTGGATCGGCACGGACAGCGGGGCCTCCCAGTACAGCAAAATATTCGATACTCCCGCCACCGGGTCCCCTCAGTTGCAAATTACCGGCATTCGCATTGATGGTGAATATTTTCCTCCTGGAGAAGACCTCGTTCTATCCCAACCACCCAAAACCCTTGAAGTCCTGTATCAGGGCATTTCTTTTCTGGACGAGAATCAAATTCTGTATCGCACCCGCCTGGTCAATTTCGAAGACTATTGGAATGAAACCGAGACATCAGGTCCAGGGCTCAGGAACTACATCAACATTCCCGCCGGAAAATACCACTTTCAGGTTCAGGCAATTCGAAATGATGGAAAGAAAAGTCACCTGGCCACTTCTCCCTGGATCATTGTCAAACCATCCCTTTTTGAAAGATGGTATATCCGGTCGGCCCTGGTCCTGCTGGGGGTCATCATGGTGTGGGTGGTTTTCGCCTTGCTGGCTGGACGTCGCTATGCCCGCCGTCTGGAAAAAGAAGTCTATCAACAAACCTGGGAGTTGCGCCTTTCCGAAAAATCCATCAAATCGGAGACCATGAGGTTGGCTGCCACTCTGAAAAATATTTCTGACGGCGTCTTGGCCGTGGATTTTGACGGTTCGATAGTTTTGGCAAACGCCGCCGCCAGTGATATTCTCGAGCTTGCCCAATCCAGGATCATGGGCCAAAAGCTCAATGATGTTTTGCCCTTTGGTTCCGAAAAAGCCATTCAATTGCTCGTGCGCGTCCCCCACCCCCAACGCCCGGGCCGAATACTGGAAGTTTCGTCTTCCAGAGTGAACGCTCCAGAAGGACCCGAACAAACTGCCGACCATGGTCACGTGGTTGCCTTCCGTGATATCACCGACCGACTGCACCAGGAAGAAGACCGCATCCGCACCCAAAAGCTCGAATCCCTCGGTGTGTTTGCCGGTGGCCTGGCCCACGATTTCAACAATCTGCTCACTGTAATGCTGGGCAACCTTTCCATCCTCGAAGCCAGCACCAATATTCCGGAGTCCGAAATGCAGATGCTGGCTCTTGTGCAAGAGGCATCCGGACGTGCCCAGAACCTGACTCGCCAATTGCTGACTTTTGCTCTCGGTGGAGACCCCCTTTTGGAGACCGCTTCCATCGGAAGCATCGTGCGACAATCAGTGGAATTTGCCCTTAGCGGGACCAATGTATCGTGTTTGTTGGATCTGCCGGATAACCTCTGGCCCGTGGTGGTTGATCCGGGACAAATGGATCAGGTCTTTGCCAACCTTGTGATCAACGCTGTGCAGGCCATGCCCAGGGGTGGAACAATCAAGGTTACCGGACGGAACATTGGTTCGGAGGATAGCCGCATGGTGCTGGTGGAGATAACCGATGAAGGCACTGGAATTGAAGAGGTCAACTTGTCCAGGCTTTTCGATCCCTATTTTACAACCAAGGATCTTGGCAGCGGTCTGGGGCTGGCCATTGTCTACTCCATCATCACGCGGCACAAAGGGCACATTACAGTTGATACGGAGCTGGGTGTGGGATCGGTTTTTCGGGTGTTCTTGCAGGCGAAAGGGAATGAGGCGGACTAAGCAGCCTCATTCCCTCCCCATCAGTTATTAGATTACCTGTACATGGCTTTCAAGGAGCTGAAACTGGTCTGTTCAGCAGTTGCAGATCTGACCTTCAATTCATTGAACATCCCCGGGTCAACTAAACCCATTTCCGTGCACTCGGCCTTGTTGTAGGCTGACAAAGCATGACGCAAATCTCGGGATGCCGGCACTCTGTTGCGCCAGGCGTTTTCAGCCAGGGGATGCATGATCAGAAAGGAATC
>JAUUYW010000482.1 GCA_030590265.1 Candidatus Krumholzibacteriia bacterium | reverse complement strand
GCTGCTGGACGAACCCACTGCCGGCCTGGACGCCATCAAGCGCCGGCAGGTCTTGCGCCTGATGGCCGAGTTCGTTGCAGACGGGGAGCATTCCGTTGTGATCACGACCCATCATACTGATGGCCTTGCACCGCTTACAGACCGGATAGCGTTCCTGCATCGCGGTCGATTGGTCCTGAAAGCGGAAACGGAAGAATTGCTTGCCTCCTGGAAGTGGCTTCAATATCGCAACGGTGCTTTGAGTTCGGATATTGAAAACTGTCTTGTCTGCAGGGAACAAGGTGCCTTTGGCAATCGCGGTTTGATTGAGGATTTTCCCAGGTATCAGGATCTCTTGGAATCGGGTCGGGCTGCTGGTGACATTCAAATCAGCAACACCACTATCGATGACATTCTGGTTTCTTTAACGGAAGGAAAATGACATGACAGCTCTCGTGAGAAAATACAGCCTGTTCTATCTGGCCCACGCTGTGACATTCTTTTTCCTGTGCGCCTACTCCATGGCAGCCAACACTCCCAACTTCCCCTTCCTGCCAGCCCTTTTCTTTCCCATCTACCTGAGCAGTGCGGTGGCCTTGAGTGAACGAGAAACCGGCGACCCACTGTTGAACATTCTGCCCGTATCACCGGGAGAAATCATGAAGGTAAAATTCGTATTGGCCTTCGTGTTCGTGGTGATCGGATGGCTGAACATGGCACTTTTTACTGTCTTGCAGGGGTTAGACCCATTTCTGATCAAGCCAATAATGACCCTCAACACCCTTTGCAGTATTTTCACCCTGTTGCTGGCAGCGGCCTTCCAGCTGGGCATTCAGTTCTTCGGCTGGTCGGTGTTTCGCAAGGTCATTATTCTTTGCGTCGTTCTTTTTTCAGTGTTCGGCATTGTTTTCTTTCTCGGACTTGCTGAATCGGGACACAACCACCCTGAGGACTTCCCGCTGGTTCCTGTCCTGAATGCTCTGCCAACTGCGCTCCTGGTGATGATCTCAGCCCTGGCCCTGGCCGCCTTCTATCTTGTGCTGAACTTCGGACCATGGAATCCGCGCCCCCACGCACGAGGAGAAGTGCTATGAGGGCGCAGTCAAATTTGGTTTTTCTCTGAGATCTACCGGTAGTTGGCTTTCAGAGCATCCCAGCTACTGGAAGATACAGGCACTGTCCCGGTGATGGTCGCGGTGCCGGTGGGGAAAGTATCAGCAACCTGGTTACCCATCATGTTTCCACCCATCAAACCATCGGTGGGAATCAGGCCGGCCAGGGGCTTGAGCATGAAGGGATTGGAGCTGTTGTCGGGCACGGGTTCAATGGTGATGACGGCTGCATAATCGCCACTGTCCAGATCCAATACCGGGCCACACTGGAAAGCCACGTAGTCCTGGCCGGGGAAAGGAGGGCCCCCGGCATTGCAACCGGCTTCATCGGAATCAAAACCCTCGCCCATGGTGAAAGTACCGGTAGTGTAGGGCATCGGGGAGTCGCCGCTGACATCCACAACCCAGCCTTCATAAATCCAGTTGGGGCCCAGGTCGGGCAGACCGGTCAGGCCGGCCATGGGGCCAGGCATGGCCAAAAACCAGATGCCCTGATCATCGTTGGTGGTGTCCATCTCGTTGTCGCTCGGGGTGGCCAGAATGTAGCTGCCGGCTGAGCCCATCAGCATGTCCAAGCCTGGAATGGCGACGCTCAAGGAGGTGGTTTCACTTTCCACATTTCCCGTCAGGACGATCAATCCCGAAGGAGCGGGATCCATGTCTCCAACCGGTTCAATGGATATCTTGATGGCCGAAGCCTCGCCGATGTCGTCCCCAACGGTGAACGAAGGGATAAGGTCGCCGCCAGGTGTCACCGGTTGACCGGCATCATCCACGTTGAAAACGCCCGTGGAAACAGGTTGGCCGTCGATAATGGCCCAGCCTTCGTAAAGACCATCGGTGCTTTCGTCCAAAGGCCCAAGGTTGTCAAATGAAAGAACCAGTTCGGCAGCCATGGCGGGAAAAGCCATCAGCGAGATGATGGCCACAGTCAGAAATGATGTTCGCAAAGTTTTCATCAGGGTCTCCTGTCAAATTTAATGATGCCAGCAAGAACTGGCGGAATAGCGATTTGAAGCGCTTCTGTTAGGTCTACGAAGTGAATTGGTTAAACGTGACAGTTTTTGTCCATTTTTTTTTGAGATGCGTGTTTTTATTTTCTTTGATAGGATTATCAAGTCGAATTGGAGACACCTCTGTCACACAGTCGCCATGCATATCGTAGTATATGCAGGAGGATCACATGGTACCTGCAAGGTCACGGTTTCACGGAGACGAATGCCCGTTGGCGTCCGCCGTCCTGGAACGCGTGGTCCTGTGTGAACCCGAGGCGATGGATGTGTTTTTCAATCATTTTTACGACCGTGTTTACGCCCATGTGGTGAACATGCTGCGCGACCCGATACTGGGGCAGGATCTCACCCAGGATATTTTCCTGCGCCTGCACCGGACCGTCAAACAACTCGATCCCCAGCGCGATCCCGCCGGTTGGGTTTTCACCGTTGCCACCAATGTCATCCGTGATCACTGGCGCTCCCGCGAACACAAACGCAGCGAGCGTGAGCTGAATGTGGAAG